>CALXBJ010000033.1 GCA_944386515.1 uncultured Pygmaiobacter sp. | reverse complement strand
CCCCGCCGCGGCGAGGGCCCTCGGCCCGCCCGCGCTCTGGTTGGATTCCGGCACCGCCGCGCCGATCGTCCCGGTCCTCTCGCTGGGCGGCGTCGGGGTCATCTCGGTTCTCGCGAATATCGCGCCGCGGCTCACCCGCCATATCTGCGCCAGTGCGCTTTCCGGGGATTTCAGGCAGGCGGCAGCGCTCCAGCTTGCGGCAAAGCCGCTGATCGACGCGCTGTTCTGCGACGTCAACCCGATCCCGGTAAAATATGCGCTCAACCAGCTGGGACACCCGGTCGGCCCCTGCCGACTGCCGCTCGTTCCCCCCTCGCCCCAGACGGCCGCGCGGATTGACCGCCAGCTGGCAGAGGCCGGGCTGATTGCGCCATGAGGATCCTTCTCAGCGGCGCCGGCGGCAGAATGGGGCGCTGTCTTGCGGGCTACCTCGCCCGACGGCCGGAGCACACCATCGTCGCGGGCGCCGACATTGCGGCGGCGACGGATCTCGGGTTTCCGGTCTATGCCGATATTGGGTGCGTCTCCCAGCCGGCGGATGTCCTGATCGATTTCTCCGCCCCGCAGGCAACCCAGAAGGCGCTGATCTACTGCGCGGCAAGGCGGTTGCCCTGTGTCATCTGCACCACCGGCCTGCCCGACGCGGTGCTGCACACCATGCGGTTTGCCGCCGTCGAGACCGCTGTCTTCAGCAGTGCAAACCTCTCCCTCGGGGTCAGCCTTCTGCAGGAGCTCTGCCGGCAGGCGGCGCACCTGCTCGGGGAGGATGTCTCAATCGATATCTTTGAAGCACACCACAGCGCAAAGAAGGACGCCCCAAGCGGCACTGCCGCCGCACTGGCGCAGGCGGTCAATGAGGACGGCAATCGGCAGACCTGCGCCGAATCCGACCTGTGCGTGCCCCGCCGGTCGGATCAGATCGTCTTCCACTCCCTGCGGGCAGGCAGCCTGACCGGGGAGCACGCGGTCCTCTTCACCGGCCAAAACGAACAGCTCGTCCTGCGGCATACAGTGTACAGCCGGGAAGTTTTTGCCGCGGGCGCCGTTGCGGCGGCGGATTTTTTGATCGGCAAGCCGCCCGGACTTTATAAAATGAAGGATTTGATAAAAAAATGAAACGGATGTTGATCCTGCTGCTCTGCGCGGCGATGCTGTTTTCCGGATGCGGGCGGCTGCACAGCGATGAAGAGGCGGTCTCTGCGGCGGCGCAGAGCACTGCCCCCACCCCGACCCCCACGCCGGAACCCACACCCGCTCCCACCGTCACCTTTTCCGCGACCGGCGACAACCTGATCCATGGGAGCATCTATCTGCAGGCGCAGCGGCGCACCACCGACGGCAGCTATGACTTTGCGCCACTCTATGAGGAGGTCGCGCCCTTCTACGCGCAGCAGGATCTCAACTTTATCAATCAGGAGACCCTCGTTAACGACGAGCTGGAACCGAGCCATTATCCCCTGTTCTCCTCTCCCGGGGAGGTCGGCCGCGCCGCGTATGACATCGGTTTCCGGCTGTTCGGCACCTCAAACAACCACATCTATGACAAAGGCTCTGCCGGTCTTGGCGCGACGCTGCGCTTTTGGGAGGGAATGCCGGAGGATGCGCTCGCCTTCGGCCTGTGGGAAGAGGGGACCGAGATGGAGATCCCTCTGTATGAAAAGAACGGCATGACCTTTGCCTGCCTCGCCTACACCCAGTACACCAACGGGATCCCCACCCCCGCGGATGCCCCCGCCCATGTGATCCTCACCTCACAGACCGAGCTGATCGAGGCGCAGATCAAAAAGGCGCGGGAGCTGGCGGATGTCGTCCTCGTCTCGGTCCATTGGGGCACCGAGGACAGCCACACGGTCACCGACGGCCAAGCGTTGCTCGCGCAGCAGATGGCCGATTGGGGGGCGGACCTCATCATCGGCACCCACCCTCATGTGCTGCAGTCCGCGCAGTGGCTGGACCGTCAGGACGGCGGGCGCTGCTTTGTCGCCTATTCTCTCGGCAATTTCGTCTCGGCACAGAGCAAGCCCGACCAGTTGATCGGCGCGGTGCTCTCCTGCACCTTTGAGATGAACGACGAGGGCAAGGCAGAGCTGCGCGATCCCCTCTTCTATCCGGTCGTCACCCACTACGGTGCCGGATACAGCGCGATCAAGGTCTGGTTCTTGCAGGACTACACCGAGGAGCAGGCCCTCGCGCATGGGGTGCGGTCGGATTACCCCTATTTCAACTACGCCTACATCCAGCAGGTGGTCGCGGAAAATCTGCCTGCGGAGTTCCTCTCCTAAAGAGAACCCCATATCCGGCGTGAAAACCGCTACAAAAGGAACCCCCGATACGCACTGTATCGAGGGTTCCTTTTTTGTCTGTCTTATCCTAATCTCCGTGCAAAAGCCGCCCCGCGCCGCACTGCCGGCGCCTCATCATGCCGGGACCTGATTACTTCAGAACGACCCGCTGGTAGATCTTCTTGCCCTTCTTGAGGATGATCCCCTCGCGCAGCTGTTCCTCGCTGACGCTCAGCTGCGGGTCGGATACCTTCTCCCCGTCCAGCATCACGCCGCCCTGCTGAATCAGCCGGCGCGCCTCGCCCTTGGAGGAGCAAAGCCCCGCCGCGACCATCAGGTCAAGCAGGCCGGCAGCCCCATCCCTGAGCGCGTCGGCGCTCAGCTCGGTGGTGGGCATATTGTTGAGGTTCGCGGCACCGCTGAACAGCGCGCGGGAGGCGTCCTGCGCACGGGCGGCCTCCTCCTCGCCGTGGACCAGCTTGGTCAGCTCAAACGCGAGGATCTCCTTGGCGCGGTTGAGCTGCTCATCCTTCCAGCTGTCCATCTCGTTGATCTGCTCCAGCGGCAGGAAGGTCAGCATCCGGATGCATTTCATCACATCGGCATCATCGACATTCCGCCAGTACTGATAAAAATCAAACGGGCTGGTCTTGTTGGGATCGAGCCAGACTGCATTGCCGGCGGTTTTGCCCATCTTCTTCCCCTGCGAATCGGTCAGCAGCGTGATGGTCATGCAGTGGGCGTCCTTGCCCAGCTTGCGGCGAATCAGCTCGGTGCCGCCCAGCATATTCGACCACTGGTCGTTGCCGCCGCACTGCATATTGCAGCCGTACTTCTGGAACATATAGTAGAAGTCATAGCTCTGCATGATCATGTAGTTGAACTCGAGGAAGGAGAGCCCCTTTTCCATCCGCTGCTTATAGCACTCCGCCCGCAGCATATTGTTGACCGAGAAGCAGGCGCCCACCTCTCGCAGCAGCTCAACATAGTTGAGGTTCATCAGCCAGTCGGCGTTGTTCAGCATCATCGCCTTCCCCTCGCCGAAATCAATGAACCGCTCCATCTGGCGGCGGAAGCACTCGCCGTTGTGCTCAATCGCCTCTTTGGTCAGCATCTGCCGCATATCGGTGCGCCCGGAGGGGTCGCCGATCATCGTGGTGCCGCCGCCAATCAGGGCGATGGGGCGGTTGCCCGCCATCTGCAGCCGCTTCATCAGGGTCAGCGCCATAAAATGGCCCGCGGTCAGGCTGTCCGCGGTGCAGTCGAACCCGATATAGAAGGTTGCCTTTCCATTGTTGATCAGATCCCGGATCTGCTCCTCGTCAGTCACCTGCGCAATCAGCCCGCGTGCGACCAGTTCCTCGTACAACTGCATTTTTTGTTTCCTCCTTTTTTTGGCAAAAGGCAGAAAAAACGCCCTCTGCCGATGAGATGTTCGGCAGAGGGCGATCGATTCGCGGTACCACCTCTGTTCGCCCCGCCGCTCACGCGGCATGGCGTTTGCGGGTTTTGCGTCAGGCAAAGCACCTTTGCGCGGTAACGGGCACACCCCGGCACGGCCTACTTATCCGGTTCAGCCGGCTGCTCCAAGAGGTAATTCACCGGGCAGTCCACGCGGCCCCTTGCACC
>CALXBJ010000032.1 GCA_944386515.1 uncultured Pygmaiobacter sp. | reverse complement strand
CGAACGCTTGCAGGCAGATGCTTTGAGATACAGACGCTGTATTCCTTTGATGCAAGGTTGAGCACACAGTCGGTCTGCGCGGCAAGGTGGTCGGCGAGGAGGCTGCCCCAGAACGCATACAGGTTTTTTGCATCCCCGACCCGCAGTTTGGCCTGCATCTCCAGCCGATAGGGGGTGACGGCGTCAAAGGGGCGCAGAATCCCGTAAAGGCCGGACAGGATGCACAGGTGCTGCTGGATATATTCCAATTCCACCTCGCTGAAAACGCCGGGGGCCATGTATTGGTACTGGATGCCGTCATAGCTGAGAATGGCCGGCGTCTGCGCGCGGGAGAGATCCATCCGCCGCAGCCGCTCGATGTTGAGCTGTGCGATCTGCTCGTTGCAGTTCCATAGGCGGCGCAGCGCCTCGTCGGACATCCCCTGCAAGGTTTCACACAGCCGCTGTGCCTGCGGCAGAAAGGCGGGCAGCCCCGATGGCGGCAGGCTGTCGGCATCGGCGCGCATCTTTTTTGCGGGGGAGATGATGATCTTCATACGGGTATTCCACCTTTAAAAGAAAAACAGCCGCCGGCCCCAAAATGCAGTGGACATTGTACGGCACCGCCTTGAAGTTGCGGCATTTTAGTCGGCCGGTGGGAGAGGAAATCGGATTTTGGACTAAAAAAATTTGTCTGCCTTATGCGTCTTCCTTCTGCAGATAGGCGAGGATCTCGGCGGCGTTGGTGTCCGGCTTGACCCGCGGCATCACCTTTTCAATGACCCCTTCGACATTGATGAGATAGGTGCTGCGCACGACCCCCATGCTGACCTTGCCGTAGAGCTTTTTCTCCTTCCAGACGTCATAGGCCTCGATAGCCTGCCGCTCGGGGTCTGCCAGCAGGAGGAACGGAAGGTCATATTTCTGCGCGAATTTCAGGTGAGAGGCGACCGAATCCTTGCTGATGCCGATGACCACAATGTCCTGACTGCGGAACGCCTCAAAGTTTGCGGCAAAGGCGCAGGCCTGACGGGTGCAGCCCGGGGTGTTGTCCTTGGAATAAAAGTAGAGAACGACCCGTTTGCCGAGGAAATCGGAAAGTTTGATCTCCTGCCCGTTCTGGTCCGGCAGCGAAAAGTCCGGCGCTTTGGTTCCCGCCTGCAGCATTTTGGAAAACCCCTTTCAAATTTGGTTGATAAATCAGTATAGCATATATGGAAGAGACAGGACAACAGAAAAAACGCAGGCCGAGGGGGTTGCATCGGTCCGCCGACGGGGAAAGAGGAAGGAATGGCTTGATTTGAGAGGGCGGATGGATTAAACTATACAATGCGGTATTGTGTCGGATTATATGAAAAGGAGCCAAACGGGGCGCGGAGGTCGGATAAGGATGGTCGATAAAAAGCGGATCAGCATTGTAATCCCCTGCTACAATGAGGAGGAGAGCATCCCCATTTTTTATGAGGAGATCTGCAAAATTGCCCGCCGGCTCGAGCAGGCGGAGTTCGAGCTTTTGTTTGTGAACGACGGCTCGCGCGACGGGACGCTGGAACAGGTGAAAAAGCTGGCAGCGCAGGACGAAAGGGTAAAATACCTCTCCTTTTCCCGCAACTTCGGCAAGGAAGCGGGCCTTTATGCCGGGCTGAAATACGCGACGGGGGATTATCTTGCGGTGATGGATGTCGACCTGCAGGATCCGCCCGAGATGCTGCTGGAGATGTATGACATCCTGCAGCAGAGGGAGTATGACTGCGTCGCGACCCGCCGTGTCACCCGCAAGGGGGAGCCGCCGCTGCGCTCGATCTTTGCGCGGATGTTTTACAAGCTGATTAACCGGATCAGCAAGACCGAGATCATGGACGGCGCGAGGGATTTCCGGCTCATGACCCGCCAGATGGCGGACGCGGTGCTCTCGATGGGGGAGTATAACCGCTTTTCAAAGGGCATCTTCGGCTGGGTGGGGTTCAAGACCAAATGGCTGGACTATGTCAATGTCGAGCGCGCGGCGGGCACGACCAAATGGAACTTTTGGCAGCTGCTGCTCTATTCCATCGATGGGATCGTCGCCTTTTCTACCGTGCCGCTCTCCATCGCCGCGGTGATGGGGCTTTTCTTCTGTGCGCTCGCATTGGTGATGCTGGTTTTTGTGGTTGTGCGCACCCTGATTTGGGGGGATCCGGTGAGCGGATGGCCCTCCATGATCTGCGCCTTCCTCGCGGTGGGCGGGGCACAGCTGTTCTGTATGGGGATTATCGGGCAGTATCTCGCCAAGACCTTTATGGAGGTCAAAAAACGGCCGATTTTTATCCTGAAAGAGACCAACTGCGACAAGCCGGACGAAAAAGACTGAGCGCCTTGCGAAGGGAGACAAAGTATTGGATCGAAAAGAGGAGAACACCATGACAAAATACAGGCTGCGCGGGCTTTCGGTTTTGGCCGTAACATTGCTGGTATGCGCCTTCTTTTTGTTGAATAGCGGGTCGGACCGGTATTCGGTCGTCTATGCACAGTCTGATTTCCGCGAGCGGTATCTTGCGGATTATACGGGGGCGGCAACACAGCTCAACGAATATGTCGAGCAGAGTGCGGACACGGTGCGGTGCCTCGTTTTGGGACCGCTTTGCCTCGAACCGGGAGACTATGAGATGGAGCTGTCCTATGCGGCACAGCAGCAGGGCAGCGTGATTAAGGTCTTTGCCTCGGATTATGTCTCGCCGGACAACTCCGGGGGAAAAATTTTCGTCAATACCGAAATTGACCCTGAGCAGGATGTTATCGATGCGAGCTTTTCGCTGGACCAGCAGGTGGACAGCTTCTTTTTGACCATTGAGACCAAGGACAGCACACTGAGCTTTGGAAGATGGAACCTGCGCAGCACCCAGCTGGTTTGGAATGACCGGTATCTTTTCTGCCTGTTCGCGCTCGTCGGCGCAGCTGTGGCGCTGTGGCTGCTCAACAGCGAGCGCACAAGAGTTCGCCCCTGCACGCTGGCAGGGCGGCAGTGCTCGGGCGCGCAGACCCGGCTGGCGCTGGTGCTTGTCGCGGCCTTTGCCGTCTTTATCGCCAGTATCCCGCTGATCAATGACGAGCTGATTTACGGGCATGATACCTTCTTTCAGGTGGCCCGGATTGAGGGGATGGCGCGGGCGATGCGCAGCGGCCAGTTCCCGGTGCGGGTGCACGGCGGCACGCTGAACGACTACGGATATCCCAACGCGCTGTTTTACCCCGAGCTTTTGATGTACTTCCCCGCGCTGCTGAGGATGGCGGGGGTCAGCCTTGTCAACTGTTTCAAATCCTTCCTTGTCCTGCTGAATGCGTTGACCGCCCTGTGCGGCTATGCCGCATTCAAGCGGTTCTCACACAGCCGTTTTATCGGAATGACGGCGAGCATCCTCTATCTGCTCAACCCCTATCGGCTGATCTGCCTCTATTACAGGTCGGCGGCGGGGGAGGTTGCGGCAATCACCTTTTTGCCGCTGGTGTTCTACGGCTTGTATGCGATCCTCTACGGGGAAAAACGGGACTGGTGGTGCCTTGCGCTGGGCGCGACCGGCGTGCTGCAGTCGCATATCCTGACCACCGAGCTGACCGCCCTCTTTGCCGCGTTTTTTGTCCTGTGCGGCGTAAAAAGGCTGTTTGATGCGCAGCGGCGCTGGCGGGCGCTGCTGCTTGCCGCCGCCGTTGTGGTGCTGGTCAACATCTGGTTCTTAGTGCCGATGGTGCTGATGATGCTGCAGCTGGGGCTGAGCGTCTTCCAGCGGGTGCAGGGGGTGAGCGGGCAGCTTTCGATCAATCGCCTGTTTTACAGCAGCACCATCTCCTCCGACGGCCCGCATCCGATTGGGTGGATTGGGCTGTTTGCAATCCCTTCCTACCTGCTGTACAGATGCCTTGCCAAGAAAGAGGAGAAGCCCTGCACGCGGCATCGGTTTGGCGACCTGATGCTTTGGACGGGGGCCTTGTGCGCAATTGGTACGACCAGATTTTTCTTCTGGGACGAACTTTTGTCCCTTCCGGTTATCGGCACGATGCTCAGCTCGATCCAGTTTGCTTATCGGCTGCTGAGCATCGGCGAGACGGCGCTTTGCTTCCTCATCATCATCTGCCTTATGCTCTGGCTCACCGATCAAAAGGCCCGAAGGACGGCAGGCGCCCTGCTGGTCTGCGCCGCGGTTGTGTTTGCGGGGATGCTGTATGAGACGGGCATTTCGACCGAGAGCGCTTTCGGCTATAATAAATCCCGGTATGTGACCAATCTGGACAACCAGATGGCGGTGGGGCAGGCGGAGTATCTCGTCGAGGGCAGCAATCTGGATGAGATGGTGGGGAACCTTCCGCTGGTGGAGAGTGAGAATGACACCCTCGTGGTGACCGACCTTGTCCGGTATGGAACCAAAACCTCCTTTTGCTATCAGATGCAGCTCTCTTCGCAGGAGCAGGACCTGATTGTCCTGCCGATCACCTATATTCCCAATTATGTGATCCGGGTAAACAGGGAAGAGGTGCAGCCCATCAAGACGACGGACGGCGGGCGGGTGGCCTTTGCCGTGACCGAGCCGAGCGGAAGCGTGGAGGTCTTTTATCAGGAACCCGTGACCTTCCGGCTGTGCGAGCTGGTCAGCCTTGCCACGGTGGCCGGGCTGGTTTTCGCAAAGAAAAAAGGGATCCTTCAAGTGATAGTGTAGGGAGCGTTGTATGCTTTTTAATTCGGTTGACTTTATCCTCTTTTTCCCGGTTGTGACCATCCTCTTTTTCCTCTTGCCCAAACGGGTGCGCAACTTGTTCCTTCTGGCGGCCAGTTTGTACTTTTATATGTGCTGGAAGGCAAAATACATCCTGCTGATCGGGTTTTCGATCCTTGTGACCTATCTTGGCGGGCTGCTGATGGACGCTTTTGAAAAGCGCGGCAAAAGCAGGCTGCGCGGTCTGGTGCTGGCCGGGGCGATCTTATCAAACCTTGCGGTGCTGTTCCTCTTCAAATATTACAACTTTTTTGTGGAGAACCTCGCGGCGCTCTCCCAGAACCGGCTGCTGCTGCCGCTGCTCAACTACGCGCTGCCGGTCGGGATCAGCTTTTACACCTTTCAGGCGTTGGGATATGCGATTGACGTCTATCGAAAGGACATCCCGGCGGAGAAAAACCTGATTACCTACGCGCTGTTTATCAGCTTTTATCCCCAGCTTGTCGCGGGGCCGATTGAGCGCTCGACCAACCTGATGCCGCAGATCAAACAGGACACCCGCTTTGATTTTGAAAAGATGCGCAGGGGCCTGCTGCTGATGGGGTGGGGGATGTTCCAAAAGCTGGTCATTGCCGACCGCCTCGCCCTCTTTGTCGATGCGGTCTATCAGGACTACGCGCAGGCGGACGGCGCCTACCTGATCCTCGCGACCATGCTGTTCGCGCTGCAGATTTACTGTGATTTCGGCTCCTACTCCAATATCGCGCGGGGCGCGGCCGAGGTGATGGGATACCGGCTGATGATGAACTTCAACGCCCCCTATTTTGCAAAGAGCTTTGCCGAGTATTGGTCGAGATGGCACATCTCGCTGAGCACCTGGTTTCAGGATTATATCTTTGAGCCGGTCGTTTGGCGGATGAAGAACAAAAAGGTGGCGGCCTATATCGCGGTGCTGCTGGTTTTCTTCGTCAGCGGATTTTGGCACGGTGCGAGCTGGACCTATGTGATCTGGGGCCTGCTGCACGCCTTTTTCCGGGTGACCGAGATGGCGCTGCGCCACCCCAAGAAAAAGCTGTACAAAAAGCTGGGCGTCAACACCAAGAGCGGTTGGTTCGGGGCGCTGCAGACGGTTTGGGTGTTCCTTTGCGTCTCGTTCACCTTTGTCTTTTTTCGGGCGGACAGCGTGGGGCAGGCGTTTGGGATCCTGCGTCAGATCGGGACGAGCACCCATTTCGGGAGCCTCTTTTCGGCGAGCTTCTTCACCTATGGTCTGGACGAAAAGGACTTTGTTGTCGCGCTGATTGCATTGGCGGTACTGGCGGCGGCGGATTGGCTGGCCTATAAGAAAAAGGACGTCTACCACTGGGTTTTCACAAGGCCGCTTGCAGCCCGGTGGGTACTCTATTGGCTGCTGATCTTCTCCAGCGTGATTTTCGGCGTTTACGGGCCGAGCTATGACGCGGCTCCGTTTATCTATTTTCAGTTTTAACCGGGTGAAGGAATGGAAAAATACAAAAAACTCATCGGCTCGCTCCTGTTTGCGGTGATAACCTTGGCCATGCTTTACGGGACGGCGAACCTGCTGCGGGATCGGGAGACGACACTCGCCGACCTCTACTCGGCACAAGAGGGCAGCATCGATATGGTCATCGTCGGGTCGAGCCATGTCAACAACGGCGTCATCCCCAATATTTTTTTTTTGTTATACTGCATCTCGGCGACCAATGTCTACTCCTGGTCGCAGCCGACATGGACGGCCTACCACTATATCCGGGAGGCGCTGAGCGAGCAGGATCCCGACATCATCATCCTCGATTTGTACGGCATGACCTACGGGAACTCCTATATCATGCCGGAGGAGATTGACCGGATCAACTATGAAAACAGCTTCAATATCGATATCAACCTGAACTTCCTCAGCCTGATTCGGACCAGCGAGCAGGTGGGGCTGGATCTGCGCAATTATGAGGATTTTCTCAATCTCCCCCGCTACCATACCCGCTGGAAGGAACTGGACTGGAAGATGCTGACCTATGACCCGCACAACGACCGGGATTTCCTCAAGGGGTATGGCCTGTCCTATCAGGCAAAGGCGCAGCAGCAGCCGGATTATCAGAGCGATGAGCGGGTGGTCCCGTACGAGTTCTGCGTGGAGTATCTGGACAAGATTGTCGCGCTGTGTGAGAAAGAGCAAGTCAGCCTGATTTTCACCATGATCCCCTATATCTACAACGAGACCGAGGTCAAGATCGACAACTGGCTGGAGGATTACGCGCAGCAGCACGGGATCCCCTATCTCAGCTATATCGGCGAGGAGGCGCGGCAGCTCGACCTCGATTATGAGACGGATTTCCGGGACAACGGGCATCTGAATCTCTATGGGGCGCAGAAGGTCACCCAAAGCCTGTCCCAATTCCTCAAGGAGAACTATCCCGCCTACCCAAAAGAGGACAATCCCTGCGCGGCGCTTTTCGATGAGGATTACCTCAAATATGAGCGGGTGCTGCAGGCGAACAAGATCATGGCGGAAGATGATCTGGGTCAGTACCTCGATCAGATCTTTGCCGACAGCGGATACACGCTCTATCTCGTCAATGACAACTCGCCGCTGACACCGCAGCTCGCGCAGGCGCTCGAGCGTGCGGGCATCGCTCAGGCGGACTGCACCCAGCTGTGCGCGCAGCTGAATGCCGTGTCCAGCACATTCGGTGTGACCGAGATCGAGACCGAGCTGTTCGGCAAGGCGGGCAGCGTCCGGTTTGAATATGGGGAGAATGTGCAGATCCTCCTCAATGATTACCCCGCCATCTCGATTGATTCCGATTTCAAAGCGGTGCTCTACGATGCGGTCCTCGACCGGCCCCTTGAGACCATCGCCTATGACGCCGCGAGCGGGACCCTTGCCCACAAGGAGTTTTCCACCGACATCATCGGGCTGTTCCAATGAGCGGCAAAGGCGCCTTCCCTTGAGGGGAGGGACGCACCCGGAACGATATTGATGTTTTGAACAGCAAGAAAAATTCGCCCCGTCGGACGGGGCGAATTTTTTTGCGCGCAGCGGGAAGGGAAAAGACGGCTTTGCGGGAAGGAGAGGGCGGCGCAGGGAGAAAGGGCTGTACCGGCTGCGCCAAGGCGGCGGGGATGGCAAGGCGGCGCGCCTTCCCTTTTCGCCGGCGCAAAAAAGGATTTCCTTTTGCCGCGCGGCATGGTAAGATGAAAGACAGAGGGGAGGGGGAGCCGATGCAAAAGGGAAAAGGCGGATTCGGCTTTTTGCTGCAGGCGGCGCTGCTCGCCCTCATCATCAACAGCTACCCGCTCGGCATCTGGATGGGGATTTTGCCGCAGGCGCCGGTTTTGCCGGTGCTCGGCCTGCTCTTTTTTGCGCTGAACCTGCAGCTGCCGGATAAGGCCATCCCCTCCCGCCGGCTCGCGCAGCTCGAGCGTGGGGTGCGGCTGCTGCGGCTCTTTCTCATCACGGCGGTGGCCGGGGCGGTATTCTGGGTGTTCTGGGTGATGGCCTGCCCTGCGGCGACGGCGCCCCGGGCGCTGCTTCAGCTGCTGCTTTTGATCCTGCTGGAGGGGATCCTCTTTTGGAACGGGATGATCCGGGTCTACCTCACCTCGGTGCAGCTCGGGGTCCGCTGGCGGGTGCTCGGCGCGCTCTGCGGCTGGATCCCGCTGGTGAATCTGTGGGCGCTCTCCCGCATCCTGCGGATCACCCGGCGGGAGGTCGCATTTGAGTGCCGCCGCCTTGCGCTGGAACAGGTGCGGGCGGAGAATGCCGCCTGTGCGACCCGCTATCCCATCCTGCTGGTGCACGGGGTCTTTTTCCGGGACTCCAGCCTCATCAACTATTGGGGCAGGGTGCCCGCCTCCCTCAAGCGGTGCGGGGCACGGGTCTTTTACGGCGGGCAGCAATCCGCCGCCTCGGTGGCGGACAGCGGGGCGGAGATTGCCCGCCGCATTCGGGAGATTGTCGCGGAAACCGGCTGCGAAAAGGTGAACATCATCGCCCACTCCAAGGGCGGGCTGGACTGCCGGTATGCCATCACCCATGCGGGCGCGGCGGATATGGTCGCCTCGCTGACCACCGTCTGCACCCCGCACCGGGGCTGCAGGTACGCCGAAAAGCTGCTGCGGGAGATCCCGCGCCCGGTGCAGCGGTTTATCGCGCGCCATTACGACAGCGCCGCAAAACTGATCGGGGATCAAAACCCGGATTTCCTCGCGGCGGTGTGGGACCTGACGGCCGGCCACTGCGCGGCGTTCAATGAGACGACCCCGGACGCGCCGGGGGTCTATTACCAGAGCGCCGGCAGCGTGATGAAGCGGGCGTGGAGCGGACGGTTCCCCCTCAACCTGACCTACCCGCTGGTACGACGCTATGACGGGGAGAACGACGGGCTGGTGTCGGTCGACGCGATGCCGTGGGGCGCGCGGTTTGTACTGGCCCAGACACAGGGGCGGGGCGTCTCCCACGGGGATATGGTGGATTTGAACCGGGAGAATATCCCCGGCTTTGATGTGCGGGAATTTTATCAGCAGGTCGCGCAGGGGCTGAAAGCGCGCGGCTTTTAAACAGGATCACCCGGGCGGCAGACGCCGCCCGAAGGGATAGCGCAAAGTGGGAGGGAATGCAAAAATGGCAAAGATGACCCTTGGAAGGACAGGCTTGCAGGTGGAGCAGACCGGGTTCGGCGCGCTGCCGATCCAGCGGATCTCAAAGGAGGACGCCGTGCATCTGGTGCGCAGGGCGTTCGAGGGCGGGATGACCTATTTCGACACCGCCCGCGCCTATACCGACAGCGAGGAAAAGCTGGGCGAGGCGCTGCAGGGGGTGCGGGATCAGGTGGTCATCGCCACCAAGACGATGGCGAAGACGGTGGACGATTTCTGGAAGGATCTGCATGAGAGCCTGCGGCTGCTGCAGACCGACTACATCGACGTCTATCAGTTCCACACCCCGCCCTTCTGCCCGAAGCCGGGGGACGAGACCGGCCTGTATGACGCTATGCTGGAGGCAAAGCGGCAGGGCAAGATCCGGTTCATCGGCTTTACCAACCATCGGCTGGACGTCGCGCACGAGGCGATTGATTCGGGGCTGTACGACCTGCTGATGTTCCCCTTCAGCTATATCAGCACTGAAAAGGAGCTTGCGGTCGCGTCCGACTGCGTCAATGCGGGGATGGCCTTCATCGCGATGAAGGCGCTCTGCGGCGGGCTGATTACCAACGCGCGGGCGGCAAGCGGCTGGATTGCGCAGCAAAAGGGGGTGCTGCCGATCTTCGGCATCCAGCGCGAGAAGGAGCTGGACGAGTTCCTCGCCTGCATCCCCGACCCGCCGCAGCTGGACGACGCGCTGTGGGCGGTGATTGAAAAGGACCGCAAGGAGCTGCAGGGGGATTTCTGCCGCGGGTGCGGGTACTGTATGCCCTGCCCGCAGGGGATCCAGATCAACAGCTGCGCCCGCGCCTCGGTGATGATGCGCCGCGCGCCGGCAATCAACTTCCTCTCAGAGGAGGGGCAGGCCATGATGAAAAAGATCGAGGACTGCATCGAGTGCGGCCAGTGCGCGGCAAAGTGCCCCTACGGGCTGGACACCCCGGCGCTGCTCAAGCGCAATTATCAGGATTTCAAAGAGGTTTTGGCAGGCAAGCCGCTGTGAGAAAATGCAAAAGCCGGCGTGACGGATGTCACGCCGGCTTTTTGCCGGGAAAAGAGGGGAAGAAGGGGGTCATTCCTCGGTGGGATAGTATAGCCGGCGCCGCTTTTCGAGCAAGCGGGACAGGAGAAAACCGCCCACACTCTGCACAATAAGGCAGATACCGATGAACCGCATCAGCAGCACGGCACTGGCGAGGGGGTACCACAGGATTGCCGCGCCGAGGCCTGCCAGCAGCACCGCCGCGATCAGCGGCAGGAACCAGCGCGGCTCCTCCATCCGGCGCAGGTCAAAGGCGGTCTGCGCCGCAAACGCACCAC
>CALXBJ010000031.1 GCA_944386515.1 uncultured Pygmaiobacter sp. | reverse complement strand
GGTACCCTACTGGTTTACCTAAACTTTGTTTGGTAGCGGTAACTGGATTCGAACCGGTGACACTTCGGGTATGAACCGAATGCTCTAGCCAACTGAGCTATACCGCCAAATTTGGCAAGCCATTTTTGAATGGTGCGTCTTATATTATATCGGTTATTTCGCGGCTTGTCAACCTTTTTTTGGCGGATTTCTGCGGTCTTCCCCCGGCGGAAAACGGGAAGACACAAAGATCCGCACGGGTGCGGCGGGCTGGCGCGGCGCGGCTTTTCCACGGCGGGATACGGACGGGATCTCCGCGTGTCCCGATGTCCCGAAAGGGGCGGCGGATAGAAGTATGCTTTCCCAAAAGGAGCGGCGTATTCCGGCGCGCAAAAAAGAGATGCCGCGCCCCGCGTCAGGGCTCCTCCTGCGCGGGGGGCGGTGCGGCGAGAATCCGCTCCATCTGGGCGGGGGTGAACTCCCCGCTGTTTTCAAGCCATGCTTGAAAGACTTTTTTTCCCTCAGAGTCCAAACGGAGAAACAGCGCCCGAAGATCCGCCTCCCGTGTCCGCGCATCCCGCTCTTTTTGCCGCTTTGCGGCCTCCTGCTCTGCGGCCGCACACCGGCGCTCCTCCAGATGCCGGCGGATGCGGCTGTGCAAAAAATAATTCCGGAAGGATTCCCTCATGCGATTTTCTCCTTTCACAGGCGGGGCGAAAGCCCCTGTCCGCCCGGATGCGGGCGAGGGATCAAGGAAGGGGACGGGCGGCATGCCGGGGCGCGGGGAAAATCAGCGCTTTTCCCGATGGAAAAACGCGGGAAGCCGGCCAACCCGTTCCCCCTCAAAGGAAAAGAGGGCGGCGCAGCGATATGCCCGAAAACAAATCACCCCGACGGCGGTCTCATACCGGGCGGTCATCCCCAGCCAGTGCCCGGACAGATACCGGATCTCCACATTTTCCGCCTTGTCGGCATCGGAGATACTGCCGTAGTCGCCGCGGCAGATCCGCTGGACCAGCGCATCGAGCTGCGCGGAGAAGTCGGGCGCAATTTCCAGCAGCTTTGCAAGCCGGCGGCTGAGATAGACCGGGGGGAGAGAAAAGCCGAAAGTGCCGATAAAGCCGAGAACCTGCCCGGCCCTTTTTCCGCCCGAACCCAATGATGTCCGGGCAAGGCGGCGGATGGCGTCGGGGCCGGGAGGGGCGGGACGACAGAACAATTTCATACAAAAAACCTCCGCTTTGCATTTTCCACAGAGCGGCGACCGAAAACAAAAAACCATCGCGGGATGGGTAAGTACAGTGGGATCCCCATCGTCCAAGCATTAGCACCTTAGCCGTCCGGCCAGGTTGCTGTGCGGTCCCGGAGCTTGTCTCTCGCGCACTCTCTATGGTGATTTTCATTATATCGGGTTTGCACCGCTCAGTAAAGGGGAGCGCCACGGTTTTAGGAAGAGGGGATGCTGTGCTATAATGAAAAAAACGCCGCGCAGCGGCGCCGATTGGAGGGTTTTTGGATGTTCTGCACGCTCTATACGCCGGAGGGAGAACGGCTGTGCGATCCCCCTTGGCAGCGCTACCCCCGCCCGCAGCTGCGGCGGGACAGCTTTTTAAACCTGAACGGCCGGTGGGAGTTCACCGTCCGGACAGACGGCGCGCTGCCCGACCGGTATGACCGGGAGATCCTGGTGCCGTTCTGCCCCGAGAGCCTGCTCTCAGGGCAGAACTTCCACCCCGCGGAGGGCAGCTACCTCTTTTATCGGCGCGGGTTTGTGCTGCCGGAGGGGTTTTGCCGCGGCCGGGTGCTGCTGCAGGTCGGCGCGGCGGACCAGCGGCTGGACTGCTATCTCAACGGCCGCCACATCGGCAGCCATGTCGGCGGGTATGAGCGGATGACCTTTGACCTGACCGAGGCGCTGGCCGAGCACAATGAGCTGGTGCTGCGGGTGCAGGATGACCTGCGGGACAAAACGCAGCCCTACGGCAAGCAGACGATGCGCCGGGGCGGGATGTGGTACACCCCGGTATCCGGCATCTGGCAGACCGTCTGGCTGGAGAGTGTGCCAAAGCGGTATATCCGGGCGCTTTGCATCCAAGCGGATGACCGGCAGGCGGTGATTGATACAGGGGAGGAGGATCTCGCGGGGGAGGTGCGGGTCCAAACGCCGCAGGGGGAGCTGCGCTGCCCGCTTGAAAAGGGACGTGCGGTGGTGCGGCCACACGCGCCCGCGCTCTGGAGCCCGGAGAATCCCTATCTCTACCGCTTTGTCCTCACCGCGGGGGAGGACCGGGTGGAGAGCTATTTTGCGCTGCGCCGGCTGGAGATCAAGCAGGTGGGGGGATATGCCCGGCTCTGCCTCAACGGGCGTCCCTACTTCTTTCACGGGGTGCTGGATCAGGGATATTTCAGCGACGGGCTGTTCACCCCGGCAGACCCCGTCTGTTATGAAAAGGACATCCTCGCGATGAAGGCGCTGGGCTTTAACACGCTGCGCAAGCATATCAAGGTCGAGCCGGAAGAGTTTTACTACCAGTGCGACCGGCTGGGGATGGCGGTTGTTCAGGATATGGTCAACAACGGGGACTACCGGTTTATCCGGGACACCCTGCTGCCGACGCTGGGCTTTCAGGCGCGGCGGGACGCAAGGATGCACTCCGACCCGGACGCGCGGCACGCCTTCCTTACAGGGATGGAATCCACCGTGCGCCAGTTGGGAAACCACCCCTGCATTGTCGGCTGGACCATCTTTAACGAGGGGTGGGGGCAGTTTGACTCCACCGCCGCCTACCGCAGGCTGCGGGCGCTGGATGGCAGCCGGTTCATCGATACCGCGTCGGGCTGGTTTGCCGGTGGGGAGAGCGACCTCGATAGCAGGCACTGCTATTTTGGGCCGTGGCGGCTGCGGGCGGGCAAGAAGCCGCTGGTGCTCTCGGAGTTCGGCGGCTGCTGCCTCGCGGTTGAGGGGCATCGTTTCCACTCTGGCCGCGCCTATGGATACAGTGCGGCGAAGGACCGCCGCGCGCTGGAGAATGCGGTAATCAGCCTGTACGAAAAGCGGGTGCTGCCCGCCGTGCGGCAGGGGCTGTGCGCCGCGATTTACACCCAGCTCTCCGATGTGGAGGATGAGATCAACGGCCTTGTGACCTATGATCGGAGGGTGGTCAAATTGGACGCCGCGCCGATGCAGGCGCTGGCCCGGCGTTTAGAGGACGCCGTGTCCGGCGGAACGGGGGAGAAAGACGAAAAAATTTGAAAAAAGGAATTGACCTGCGGGGCAAGATGTGCGATACTCCATAGGGATTTATTAAAAAACAGAGAAAACCGCAGAAAATCATTGACCGGGGTGCCGCGATACGGCGCCCCGGTTTTGCCGGGACGCCGCATCGGCGCCGGCAAAAATGACGGGGAGGAATCAAAACCGATGGTGAGAACACAGCGGGGCGGCGCGAGCCGGAACCTGACCGAAGGGGTGATCTGGAGGCAGCTGCTTGCCTACTTTTTCCCGATTTTGTTCGGGACCTTTTTCCAACAGCTCTACAATACCGCCGACGCGATGATTGTGGGCCAGTTTGTCGGCAAGGAGGCGCTCGCCGCGGTGGGCGGCGCGACCGGCACGCTGATTAACTGCATCGTCAACCTGTTTGTCGGGATCTCCTCCGGCACGACGGTGGTGGTGGCGCAGCTGTACGGCGCAGGCCAGCACCGCAGGGTGAGCGACGCGGTGCACACCTCCTTTGCGCTGGCAATCAGCGCGGGGCTGGGGATGACGGTGGTCGCGCTGCTTGCCGCGCGGCCGGTGCTGCTGGCGATGGGCACCCCGGAGGAGGTGCTGCCCTATGCACTGCCCTACCTGCGGACGGTGCTGCTCGGGGTGACCCCCTCCTTTTTGTACAATATGGGTTCAGGGGTGCTGCGCGCGGTCGGCGACACCAAGCGCCCGCTCTACTTTTTGGTCTCGGCCTGCCTGACCAACATCGTGCTGGACCTGCTGTTTGTTGCGGGGATGGGGATGGGGGTCTTCGGCGCGGCGCTGGCGACCATCCTCTCCCAGACCCTCAGCGCGGTGCTGACCCTGTACTCCCTCTCGGCGACAGCGGCCTGCTATCGGTTTGTCCCCGCGCGGCTGCGGTTTACCAAGGGGGTGCTCGGCGGGGTGCTGCGGGTCGGCATCCCGGCCGGCATCCAGTCGAATATGTACTCGATCTCGAACATCATCATCCAGACCTGCATCAACTCGTTCGGCACCGACACGATGGCGGCCTGGACCGCGCACAGCAAGATCGACGGCTTTTTCTGGATGATTATGAGCGCCTTCGGCATCGCGGTCACCGCCTTTGTGGGGCAGAATTTCGGCGCGCGGCGGTATGACCGGATCCGCCAGAGCGTGCGGGTCTGCCTGCTGCTCTCGGCGGGGACGGCGATCCTGCTGAGTATTGCCTACTGCGGGTTGGCCGGGGTGCTGCTGCAGATCTTTACCGATGACGCGGCGGTGCTGACACTGGGCCAACAGATCGTTCACACCACCGTCCCGTTCTACATCACCTATGTCTGTGCCGAGATCATGGCCGCGGCAATCCGTGGCTGCGGCGAGGCGCTGCCGCCGATGCTGATGGTCGGATGCAGCGTCTGCCTGCTGCGGATTGTCTGGATCCTGATTATGCTGCCGGTTCGGCGGGAGCTTAGCACCGTTCTGTTCAGCTATCCGCTGAGCTGGATCTGCGTCTCGTTGGTCTTCATCGTCTACTATCTGCGCGGCGGATGGCTGCGCAGATGTATCAAAAAAGCCTTTGGCAAGGAAAAGGCGGCCGAGGGAAAAATCTGAGGCAAAAAGAAATAAAATTACAGCCGGGAGACTTTTATATAAAATCTCCCGGCTGTTGTTTATAAAAGCGAAAACCGTTGCCACGAAAACCGAAGCGGAAGGGCGAAGTGAAAAAACAAAACGGAAAACAATATTATAATAATACAAATAGTAAAACAAAGAATGGATTTCAGCGGCTGTCAGAAGGGCCTGCCCTCGAAGAGCCCGGCGGGGAGAGGGATGTCCTGCTTTGGGATCTTGTCCCAGGAAAAGAGGGGCAGCAGCTGTTCGGGGGAAGCGGGCATCGGCCGGTCGAGCAGCCCGGCGGTAAAGGCGAGCGCCCCGGTGATCCCGGCGGCGGTAAAGCCCCGCGCCCGGAGCGCATCCAGACCGAGGTCGGCGTCCCGCTTGGACAGGCGGCGCCCGTCCGGCGCGAGCAGCAGCGGCAGATGGCAGAAGGCGGGCGGCGCCGCGCCCAGCAGCCGGTAGAGATAGAGCTGGCGCGGGGTGGAGGCGAGCAGATCCCGCCCACGCACGACCTCGGTAATTCCCATCTCGGCGTCATCCACAACCACCGCGAGCTGGTAGGCGAAAACCCCGTCCGAGCGGCGAAGAATAAAATCGCCGCACGCCTGCGCGAGATTTTGGGTCGTTCTGCCATAGTGCAGGTCCTGAAAAACCATCTCCTCATCTGGTACCCGCAGCCGCAGCGCCGGTGGACGTACCAGGGTGCGCCGGCGGATTTCCTCATCGGTCAGGTTACGGCAGGTTCCCGCATAGACGACCTCGCCGTCGGCGGCATGGGGCGCGCTGGCGGCATGCAGCTGTGCGCGGGAACAAAAGCAGGGATAGACCAGCTCCTGTGCGCGCAGCTGCGCCAGGGCCTGCTCATAGAGCGCGGCCCGGCGGCTCTGCTCATAGGGAGCGTGGGGCCCGGCGGCGTCAAGACCGCCCTCGTCCCAGACCAGCCCCAAAAGCGCGAGGTCGCGCTGCAGCTGCTCGGTGTATTTTCGCTTTGAGCGGGCGGGGTCGAGATCCTCGATCCGCAGAATGACCCGCCCGCCCTGCCGCCGGGCCGAAAGCCAGGCGAGCAGAAAACAGAACAGATTGCCCAGGTGCAGACGTCCGCTGGGGCTCGGGGCAAACCGCCCAACTGCCTGCTGTGCCATTGTCCGCACCACCTCCCTCCAAAGCTGTTCTCATTATAGCGAAAATCGGCGGAAAAGCCAATCGCCCTCAAAAGCAAGATTATCCCGCCGCCGGATTGTAACAGCGCGTAAAATGCGATAAAATAAAAAAATAGGTGCGGCGCTATGCCGCATAAGCTGCCGGGAGGAAATCGGATGAAGCGGAAAAATAAAATCTGGCTGGGGTTTTTTTTGGCGCTTGCGGCGTTGATTCTGTTCAACTGGGCGCTGGATAATGGGCGGCTGTTGACCGATCTGCTGCGGACGGTATTGGGCATCCTTGCGCCCTTTTTGATTGGGCTGGTGATCGCCTTTGTGATCAATGTGCCGATGCGGGCGCTCGAGCGGTTGCTGCGCCGGATCCCCGGGATGCAGACCAGGCACAAGCTGCTGCGTTCCGCAAGCTTTCTTGCCACCCTGGTGCTCTTTGTCGCCGGTCTTACGCTGGCGACCCGGATTGTGTTGCCCGAGCTGGGCGGCACCATTTCTGCCCTCGGCAAGCAGATTCCGGCCTTTTTCACCCGGATGCAGCAGCAGGCAAAGCAGCTGGAGGGCTGGGTGCCCCATCTGCGGGAATATATAGCCGAACTGCAGCTGGACTGGAAAGAGATCGCCGAGCGGGTGATGGGCTTTTTGCAGACCGGCGCAACCTCGCTGCTCGGTTCGACAATGACCATTGCGACCTCGGTTTTCAGCGGAGTTTTCAACACTTTTATGGGCTTCATCTTCGCCGTCTATATCCTGTTCGGCAAGGAGAAGCTCAAGGTACAGGCGCGGCGGGTGCTCTATGCCTGGATGCCGGTTCCCCGAGCGGATCGATTCATCTATATTGCCGATCTGACCGAGCAGACCTTCTCCCGGTTCCTCACCGGTCAATGCCTTGAGGCGATGATCCTCGGCATGATGTTCTTTGTCAGCATGACGCTGCTGCGGTTCCCCTATGCGATGCTGGTCGCGGTGCTGGTCGCCATTACCGCCCTGATCCCGATGTTCGGCGCCTTCATCGGCTGCTTTATCGGCGCGTTTTTGATCCTTGTTGTCAACCCGATGCAGGCGTTCTGGTTTGTACTTCTGTTTATGCTGCTCCAGCAGATTGAAGGCAACCTGATCTACCCGCGGGTTGTGGGCAGCTCGATCGGCCTGCCCGCGATGTGGGTGATGGTTGCGGTTACCGTCGGCGGCAGCACGATGGGAATTCTCGGCATGCTGCTGATGGTGCCTGCCGCCTCGGTGATCTATGCGCTGGCGCGCGAGAACACCGAGCGCCGGCTGCTTCGCCGACAGGTTCCGCCCGACCGGTATGCAGAAGAACAAGATACCTGACACAGACCCGGCGCAACCGCGCCGGGCTTTGCCGTTTTCAGCCCTACTTTATGGCGGTGCGCCGAAAAACCATTGTGCCGCCCCGGTGCAAATCGGCAATTCCACGGTGGAATTTGGCTGGGCGGTGTAGTATAATTACTTTAACAATCTACCACTCTACCATAGTAAAGTGAGCGGAGGGATCGAATGCGTTCCGACTATCAGACCCTGACCGCCGTCGAGCGGGCGTCGCTCGCGCTGCGGGAACTGTATGAGCGACTGGGCTACCGCAAGTATCGGATGGGGCAGTTTGAGGAATACAGCCTTTATATGGACAACAAAAACTTTCTGTCCAGCGAACGGGTGATCTCCTTTACCGACCTCGACGGGCGGCTGCTGGCGCTGCGCCCGGATGTGACCTTGAGCATTGTGCGGCATGCGTCGGAGCAGCCCCACGCCGCCGAGCGGCTCTATTATACAGAAAGTGTCTACCGGCCCAGCGCCGAGGGACACGCATTTAAGGAAATCAGCCAGATGGGCATCGAGGTGCTGGGTGAGATCGACCGATATGCGATGACCGAGGTCACGCTGCTGGCGGCCCAGAGCCTGTGCGCCTTTGGACCAAAAGGATTGCTCGAGCTGAGCGATCTGCGGTTTGCGGTCGGGCTGTTCGATGCGCTGGGATTAAAGGACGGGCTGCGGGTACAGGCGCTTGATGCGCTGGGACAGAAGAACCGCCCGGCGCTCGAGACAGTTGCCCGGGCGGCCGGTCTTGGCACGGAGGATGCGGCAGCGCTCTGCGCGCTGGTAGAGCTCTATGGCCCCTGGCAGCCGACGCTGGCGCGGGCGCGGGCGCTCTGCCGCGGAGAGACGATGGCGGCGGCGATAGAGGAGCTCGCGAGCGTCTGCGCGGCGGCCGCGCAGGGGGACAATCAGCTGGCGATCGATCTCTCGCTGGTGGGACATACCGATTACTATAACGGCCTGTTGCTGCGCGGTTACCTCGAGGGCCTGCCCCGGGCGGTACTGGTCGGTGGACGGTATGACAGAATCCTCAAAAAACTGGGCAAAGCGGGCGGCGGCATCGGTTTTGCGCTTGACCTGTCCGAGATCAGCCGGTTGCCGGAACAGAAGGATGACGCAGCGCTCGATCTGCTGGTGCAGTATACCGAAGACGCCGATCCCGCGGTGGTGGCGCGGGCGGTCGCCGGCGCGGCCCGGCAGGGGCTTCGGGTGCGCGCGCTGCGGCAGGAGGAGGATCCCGGTGAACGCTGCTGGAAAGACGCGCTGCTGATCAGCGGCGCGGGGGTGCAGAGAGGAGACGGCTGCTGATGAGCGAATATTTGACCGTCGCGCTGCCTAAGGGGCGGCTGGGAGATAAGGTCTATAACCTGCTCGAGCGCGTTGGCTATGACTGCCGTGAGATCCGGGAGGACGGGCGCAAGCTGGTCTTTGAGAATCCCGCCGCCGGCGTGCGGTATCTGCTGGTCAAGCCCAGCGACGTGGCGATCTATGTCGAGCATGGGGCTGCCGACGTCGGCATCGTGGGAAAGGATATCCTCGAGGAAAACAGGCCGGATGTCTATGAACTGCTCGACCTGGGCATCGGGCGCTGCCGGATGGCGGTGGCCTCCCGCAGCGATTACCGCGAGGATACCAGCCGCACGCTGCGGGTGGCGACCAAGTTTGAGAACATCGCAAAGCGGTATTACGCTTCGCTCAACCGGGATATCGAGATCATCCGGCTCAACGGCAGCATCGAGCTCGCGCCGCTGCTCGGGCTCTCCGACGTGATCGTCGACATCGTCGAGAGCGGGACTACCATTCGGGAAAATAACCTCAAGGTGTTCACCGAGTTCATGCAGATCAGCGCCCGGTTTATTGCGAACAAGTCCAGCTTCAAATTCAAAAACGAGGTCATCACCCGGATGGCCGATAAACTGAACGGAGTGATAAAGGTATGATTCAGATTATGAGGGCCGACGAGGTATCGACCGATAAGATTCTCAACCGGGACATCCGGGCGGAGGAAGATGTCTCCCGGATTGTCGATGAGATCATTGCCCGGGTCCGCGCCGAGGGGGATGCGGCGCTGTTCGATTACGCCGAAAAGCTCGACCGGGCGAAGCTGACCGCGCTGGAGGTAACCGCCGATGAGATCGAGGCCGGTTGGCAGGCGGTGGGGGAGGAGTTCCGCAAGACCCTGACCCTCGCACAGCAGAACATCGCCGCGTTTCACCGCCGTCAGCTGCACGATGATTTCGTCATC
This sequence comes from uncultured Pygmaiobacter sp., assembly GCA_944386515.1. Classification (GTDB taxonomy): domain Bacteria; phylum Bacillota; class Clostridia; order Oscillospirales; family Ruminococcaceae; genus Pygmaiobacter. The sequence goes on along the minus strand of CALXBJ010000031.1, from coordinate 5,029 downwards.
ACCGACCAGCCCGGTATTGTACTGGGCCAGCGGTATACCCCGATCGAACGGGTCGGGGTCTATGTGCCGGGCGGGACTGCCAGCTATCCCAGCACCGTGCTGATGGATGTTGTGCCTGCCAAGCTCGCCGGCGTAGGGGAGATCGTGATGGTCACCCCGCCCGCGCCCGACGGCAGCGTGAAACCCGAGATTCTCGCAGCGGCAAAGGTCGCGGGGGTGGACCGGATCTTCAAGATCGGCGGGGCCGGCGCGGTGGCCGCCCTCGCCTATGGCACCCAGAGCGTGCCGAAGGTGGACAAGATCGTCGGCCCCGGCAACATCTTCGTTGCGACCGCAAAGCGCAAGGTCTTCGGACTGGTCGACATTGATATGATCGCCGGCCCCAGCGAGATTCTGGTGGTTGCCGACGGCGGCTGCAATCCCGCCTGGGTTGCGGCGGACCTGCTCAGCCAGGCCGAGCATGATAAGCTGGCCAGCGCGGTGCTGGTCACCGACAGCGAGGAACTGGCCAATGCGGTCGCCGGGGAACTTGAGCGGCAGCTCGAGCGGCTGCCCCGGCGGGAGATTGCGGCGGCGAGCATCGCTGAAAACGGCAAGATCATCCTGACCGACAGCCTTGACGAGGCGGTCAGAATCGCCAACCTGATCGCGCCCGAACACCTCGAGCTCTCGGTCGCCGATCCCTTTGCGCTGCTGCCCAGCGTCAAAAACGCCGGCAGCATCTTCCTCGGCCGGCATGTGCCTGAGGCGCTGGGAGATTATCTCGCGGGACCGAACCACACGCTGCCCACCAGCGGTACTGCACGGTTCTCCAGCCCGCTGGGGGTGGACGATTTCGTCAAGCGCAGCAGCTTTTTGTATTACAGTCCCGACGCGCTGGGGCAGGTTGCCGATCGGGTGGTCGACTTCGCGCAGCGGGAGGGGCTGGACGCCCACGGCCGCAGCGTTGCGATTCGGTTTGAAAAGAAATAAGGGAGCCGGCAAGATTGCCGGTTGTTGAGGAGGAGTAAGGGATGAGCCGGTTTTTAAGCCAGAGGTTTGCGTCGATCGAGCCCTATGTGCCGGGCGAACAGCCGCAGGGGCGCAAGTACATCAAGCTGAATACGAATGAAAGTCCCTATCCGCCCGCGCCGGGGGTGCTCGAGGCGATCAACCGGGAGGAGGTCGCAAAGCTGCGGCTCTATTCCGATCCGGATGCCCGGCCTCTGGTCGCGGCGATTGCCCGCCGGTTCGGGGTGGGGGAGGATCAGGTCTTTGTCGGCAACGGCAGCGATGAGGTGCTCGCCTTTACCTTTCTCGCATTCGGCGGAGCGGAAAAGCGGTTCCGGTTCCCGGCGCTCAGCTACGGGTTTTACCCCGTATTTGCCCGGCTGCTGGGGGTGACCTACGAGGCGGTGCCGCTGCGGCCGGATTTCACCATTGATCCGGCCGACTATATCGGCTGCAAGACCAATGTTGTGCTGGCCAATCCGAACGCCCCTACCGGCTATGCGCTGGGGCTGGAGACGATCGGGGAGATCGCCCGCTCCAATCCGGACAGCGTTGTCGTGATCGACGAGGCGTACGTTGATTTCGGCGGCGAGAGTGCCGCGGTGCTGCTGGACACCTATGATAATCTGCTGGTTGTTCAGACCTTCTCGAAATCCCGCTGCCTTGCCGGTATGCGGATCGGTTTTGCGCTGGGCAGCGCGGAACTGATTGCCGACCTGCAGCGGATGAAATTCAGCTTCAATCCCTACAACCTCGACCGGCTGGCGATCCTCGCAGGTACCGCGGCGATGGAGGATGAGGCATATCTGAACACGTGCACCGCCAAGATCTGCGCCACCCGCCGCCGGGTTACCGACCGGCTGCGGGAGATGGGCTTTACCGTGCTCGAGAGCAAGGCGAACTTTGTCTTTGCAAAGCGGGACGGTATCCCCGGCGGCCGGCTGTTCGCCGCGCTGCGGGAGAAGGGGATTCTGGTGCGGCATTGGGAGGACCCGCTGATCGCGGACTATCTGCGGATCTCGATCGGCAGCGATGAGGAGATGGACGCCTTTCTCGCGGCCGCAGGACAGATTCTGGAGGAGGAGACAAAATGAGAGAGGCGAAGATTGCGCGCAAGACGACCGAGACCGATATCCGCCTTTCCCTCGCACTTGAGGGGGAAGCGTACCGGATTGACACCGGCTGCGGTTTTCTCGACCACATGCTCGAGCTGTTTGCCCGCCACGGCGGGTTCGGGCTGGAGCTGAGCTGCAAGGGGGATACCCGGGTCGATTACCACCACACGGTGGAGGACATCGGCATCGTGCTGGGCCAGGCGTTCCGGCAGGCGCTGGGAGATAAGCGGGGCATCAACCGGTACGGCAGCTTCCTGCTGCCGATGGACGAGGCGCTGGTGCTGGTCGCGGTCGACCTCTCGGGCCGGGCGACCTGCTGCTGTGAGTTGCAGCTGCCGGCACAAAAGGTCGGCGATTTTGATACCGAGCTGGCGGAGGAGTTCTTCCTCGGCTTCTGCCGCGGCGGAGAGTTCACGCTCCATCTGCGACAGCTGGCGGGCAAAAACACCCACCATATTCTTGAGGCGGCTTTCAAGGGCTTCGGTCGGGCGATGGCGATTGCGGTCGCGCCGGACAGCCGGCGCCCCGATGCGCTGCCCAGCACCAAGGGCGTGCTGTAACCGGGAGGAGGAAGAGCGATGATTGCAATTATCGATTACGGGGTCGGCAACCTGTTCAGCCTCTCCTCCAGCCTGCGGTTCCTCGGGCTGGAGACAACGGTCACCGCAAAGGCGGAGGATCTCGAGTGGGCAGACCGGATTATCCTGCCGGGGGTCGGCGCCTTTGCGGATGCCATCGAAAAGCTGCGCCGCACCGGGCTGGTTGACACCATCCGGGCACAGGCGGCGGCCGGTAAGCCGCTGCTGGGAATCTGTCTGGGTATGCAGCTGCTGTTCGACAAGAGCTTTGAATATGGGGAACATGAGGGCCTGGGGCTGGTGCCCGGGCAGGTGGTGCCGCTGGCGGAGAAGCTGCCCGCCGGGCTGAAGGTTCCTCACATCGGCTGGAACCGGCTGGAGATTCTCAAAAAAGAGGATCCGCTGTTCCGGTATTCCGGTGAGGAGGACTATGTCTATTATGTCCACAGCTACTATGCCACCGGCTGCGATGCCAACACCCTCGCGGTCAGCGAATACGGCATCCCGGTCACCGGGGTGGTCCGGTCGGGCAGCGTAGTCGGCACCCAGTTCCACCCCGAGAAGAGCGGTGCGGCCGGTCTGCGGCTGCTGCGCGCCTTCAGCGAGCTGTGAGGGGGTGCAGAGCATGGAACTTTTTCCGGCAATCGACCTGCGGGGCGGCAAAGCGGTGCGGCTGGTGCAGGGCGATTATGACCAGATGACGGTATACAGCGATCAGCCCGAGCAGGTTGCCGAGGAATTTAGGCGGCTGGGCGGGCGGAATCTGCATCTGGTTGACCTTGACGGCGCAAAAGAGGGCGCGCCGGCAAACTTTGAGACGATTCGGCGGATTGTCTCATCCGGCGGATTTTTCGTTGAGGTCGGCGGCGGCATCCGTACCGAACAGCGGGTGACTGACTACCTCGAGATGGGGGTTTCCCGGGTAATCCTCGGCACCGCCGCGGTCACCGACCCGGCATTTCTTGACCGGATGGTTGCAAAATACGGCGCGCGGATCGCCGTCGGAGTCGATGCGCGGGACGGTAAGGTCGCCACCCACGGCTGGCTCGAGACCACCGATCTGGACAGCTTTGACTTCTGCCGCGCGCTGCGCGAGCGGGGGGTTCAGACGGTCATCTACACCGACATCTCCCGCGACGGCAAGCTGGCCGGCACCAATCTGGCCGCCTACCGCAGGCTGTGCGGGATTGAGGGACTCGCGGTGGTCGCCAGCGGCGGCATCAGCGCGCTGGAGGAATTGGAACAGCTGAACGCGATGGGGGCGGCCGGGGCGATCCTCGGCAAGGCGCTCTACACCGGCCGGCTGCGGCTGGATGAGGCGGTCGCGCTGGTGCAGAATCAAGCGGGGAGGAGAGAGCAATGATCACAAAGCGGATTATCCCCTGCCTCGATGTACGAAACGGCAGGGTGGTCAAAGGGGTCAACTTTGAGGAAGTACAGGACGTCGCCGATCCGGTCGAGATGGCCCGGTTTTACAACCAGGCCGGCGCGGACGAGCTGGTCTTTTATGACATCACCGCCAGCGTCGAGGAGAGGGGAATCTTCACCGAGGTACTGCGCCGGGTCGCGAGCGAGATCTTTATCCCGCTGACCGTCGGCGGCGGCATCCGCACGCTGGACGACTTCGACCGGGTGCTCAAATGCGGCGCCGACAAGGTCAGCGTCAACAGCGGCGCGATCGATGACCCCGATCTGATCCGACGCGCGGCCCAGCGGTACGGCGATCAGTGCGTCGTGCTGAGCATGGATATCAAGCGGGTGGACGGCCAGTTCCGGCTCTTTGCCAAGGGCGGCAGGGTGGACACCGGCATCGATGCGCTGGAATGGGCGCAGCGCGGGGTCGCAAACGGCGCGGGGGAACTCGTTGCCAACAGCATCGACACCGACGGGGTCAAGGGCGGCTTTGACCTCGAGCTGCTCGACGCGCTTGCCGCCCGGGTGGACGTGCCGATCATCGCCAGCGGCGGCGCGGGGAAGATGGAGGATTTCGCCGAGCTGTTCTGCAACCATCCCGGCGTGGACGCCGGTCTCGCGGCCAGCATCTTCCACCGCAAGGAGGTCGAGATCGGCGCGCTCAAGCAGTATCTGCGGGAAATGGGCGTCGAGATGCGGCTGTGAGGAACGCAAAACAGAAAATCGCCCCGCGGGGCAGAAAAGGGAGAAAACATGCCTGTGGAACTCAAATTCGATGAGAAGGGTCTGATTCCTGCGATCGTGCAGGATCATTACACGAAAGAGGTGCTCACCCTCGCTTACATGAACGCCGAGAGCCTTGCGATCAGCATCGCCGAGGGCCGCACCTGCTTTTACAGCCGCAGCCGTCAATGCCTCTGGCGCAAGGGCGAG
>CALXBJ010000030.1 GCA_944386515.1 uncultured Pygmaiobacter sp. | reverse complement strand
CATCGCCGAGGCGCAAAAGCGGGGCGGCGAGGCGGCCTTCATCGATGTGGAGCACGCGCTGGACCCCGTCTATGCCAAGGCGCTGGGGGTCGACATCGACAGCCTGCTGGTCAGCCAGCCGGACACCGGCGAGCAGGCGCTGGAGATCTGCGAGGCGCTGGTGCGCTCGGGTGCGATCGATGTCATCGTCATCGACTCGGTGGCCGCCATGGTGCCCAAGGCGGAGATCGAGGGCGAGATGGGGGACAGCCATGTCGGCCTGCAGGCCCGGCTGATGAGCCAGGCGCTGCGCAAGCTGACCGGCATCATCGGCAAAACCGGCACCATCGCCATCTTCATCAACCAGCTGCGCGAAAAGGTCGGGGTCGTCTACGGCAACCCCGAGGTCACCAGCGGCGGCCGCGCGCTGAAATACTACTCCTCGGTCCGGATCGACGTGCGCCGCACCGAGGCGCTGAAGGTCGGGGGCGAGTTTGTGGGCACCCCCACCCGCGCCCGGGTGGTCAAGAACAAGGTCGCGCCCCCGTTCCGGGAGGGCGAGTTCGACATCATGTTCGGCGAGGGCATCTCGAAGGAGGGCGAGATCCTCGATCTCGCGGTCAAGCTGGACATCATCAAGAAGGGCGGTTCCTGGTTCAGCTACGGCGAGACCCGTCTGGGGCAGGGCCGGGACAACGTGAAGGAATACCTCCGGAACAACCCCGAGTTTGCCGCCGAGATCGAGCGGCAGGTGCGGGAAAACGCCGAGAAGCTGCTGCCCGGCGCCTCCCGGCGCGCCGCGCGGGAGAAGCCGCGCTCGGTTGACGACGCCCCCATCGTCAAAAACACCCGGCCCGCATCCGGCGCCGGCAGCGCCAACATCGACATCTCGGTGGAGGATTGATGCCGCTCTTGACCGCCATCGAGCCCACCCGCAGGGGGCGGTTCGCCCTCTTTACCGACGGGGAATTTCTCTTTTCGGTCGATGGCGAGACACTGGCAAACAGCGGCCTGCGCGAGGGGGACACACTGGATGACGCAGCCGTTGCGCTGCTGCGGGAGAACAGCGACCTGCGCAGAGCAAAGGACAAGGCGCTGGGCTTTTTGAGCCTGCGCGAGTACGGCTCACAGGAGCTTTACACCAAGCTCTGCCGCAGCTTTGACGAGCACACCTCGGCGGCAGCCGTCGCCGAGATGGGCCGCCTTTCGCTGCTGGATGACGCCGGCTTTGCCCGCCGCCGGGCCGAGGGGATGGCGCGCCGGCACAAGAGCCGGCAGGAGATCCGCGCCAAGCTGTCCTCCCTTGGGCTGGACCGCGCGCTGATCGAGGAAGCGCTCGAGGAACTGGGAGAGAGTGAGACCGACACCATTCGGCCGCTGCTGGAGCGGCAGTACCGCGCCCGCCTCGCCGCCGGCGAGCGGGAAAAGGTGATTGCCGCTTTGCGCCGGCGGGGGTTTTCCGGCCGGGACGCCCGGCAGGCGGTGGACCGTTTTGTCGAGGAGGAGGGGTTTCCCGCCACTCCCGACAGGGAACCCGACTGGGAGTAAATTACACGCGGCGCTTTTTTGCACCGCAGAAAAAATAGAGGGACGATAAATGGCAATAATCGCATTGATCTCTTTGGGCTGTCCCAAAAATCAGGTAGACGCCGACCGGCTCTGCCACGCGCTGCTCTCGGCGGGGCACACAACCACCGCCGACCCCGCCGAGGCGGATGTGATCCTAATCAACACCTGCGGCTTTATCGAGAGCGCAAAGCAGGAGGCAATCGACACCATTCTGGAGGCAGTGGAGCTCAAGCAGGGCGCCCACCCGCCCAAGGTGGTGGTGACCGGCTGTCTGGCCGAGCGCTACCGGGAGGAGATCCAGAAGGAGATCCCCGAGGTGGACGCCACCGTCGGCATCGGCTGCAACGCGGACATCGCCGCGCTGGTGGCCCGGGCACTGGCGGGGGAGAAGGTGGAGGCCTTTGCCAAAAAGACCGACCTGCCGCTGGAGGGGCCGCGGGTGATCTCGACCCCGCGCCACTACGCCTACTTAAAGATTGCCGAGGGCTGCAACAACCGCTGCAGCTACTGCGCGATCCCGCTGATCCGGGGGCCGCTGCGCTCCCGCCGGCTCGAGGATGTCCTCGCCGAGGCCCGCTGGCTCGCCGGCGAGGGGGTGAAGGAGCTGATCGTGGTCGCACAGGACGTGACCGCCTACGGGGACGACCTCGGCCGCAACCAGACCGCCGAGCTGCTCGACGCGCTCAATCAGGTGGAGGGGATCCGCTGGATCCGGCTGCTCTATGCCTACCCCGAGCGGGTGACCGACGGATTTATCGCCGCAATGGCCCGCAACAGCAAGGTGCTGCCCTATCTCGACCTGCCGATCCAGCACATCAACAGCGAGATCCTGCGCTCGATGAACCGGAAAGGCGACCGGGAGACGGTGCTCTCAGCGATCCGCCGGCTGCGGGAGGAGATCCCCGGCCTGACGCTGCGCACCACCCTGATTGCCGGCTATCCCGGCGAGACGCAGGCGCAGTTTGAGGAGCTTTGCGCATTCGTCAAGGAGACCGAATTTGACCGGCTGGGCTGCTTTGCCTACTCGGAGGAGGAGGGCACCCCCGCCGCCCGGATGGAGCAGCTGCCCCTCTCGCTGCGGGAGGAACGGGCTGAGCGGATCATGGAGATCCAAGCCGGGGTGATGGCCCGCAAGCAGGAGCAGAAGCTCGGCAAGGAGCTTACCGTGATCTGCGACGGCCTCGACGAGGAGACCGGCCTTTACGCCTGCCGCTCCGCCGCCGACGCGCCGGAGATCGACGCCTTGGTCTATGTCAATTCGCCCGATCTCCCGCTGGAGGAGGGCGGCTTTTACCGGGTGCAGGTCGAGGAGAGCGATGTCTATGACCTGTATGCCCGGCTGGAAGGAGGGTGCGCGGAATGAATCTGCCCAACAAGCTGACCCTTGCCCGGATCGTTCTGGTTCCGGTGTTTATGGTCTTTGCCGGCATCGGCCAATACGGCACCGCCAGCTTTGACAAGCTGTGGTACCTGCTCGCCGGCGTGGTCTTCGCCGTCGCCAGCTTCACCGATCTGCTGGACGGCAAAATCGCCCGCAAGTACAACCTCGTCACCGATTTCGGCAAGTTTGCCGACCCCTTGGCCGACAAGCTGCTCACCACCGTCGCCTTCCTCTACATGATGCGGGACGGGGTCTGCAGCATCTGGGTGGTCGGGATTATCCTCGCGCGGGAATTTGCGGTCTCCGGCGTGCGGATGGTCGCCGCCGGCGCACCCGGCGGCAAGGTCATTGCCGCCAACATCTGGGGCAAGCTCAAGACGGTGCTGCAGATGCTCTCGATCATCCTCTACTACTTCAGCGCCGGCCTTGCCTCGCCCGAGGCCATCGGCGCGGTCGGCCTTATCACCCAGATCCTCTGCTGGGTCATCGCCGCCGTCACCGCGCTGTCCGGCGCACAGTACATCTGGAACAACAGGCAGTTTATCAATACCGCAAAATAACAAAAAGTAAAAAGGGCCGCGCCACAGCGTGTGCCCTTTTTTTAAACCTGCTCCTGCGCCAGACGCAGGGAGGCGGAAACGGAGGGGGATTCAATGGATCAAACTGAGCGGGCGATCCGCCGGCTGATGCTGGCGACCGAAAAGATTGACGGCGCCTATTACCTGTTCGCACGCAGGCGCGGCGCAAAGGAGAATGAGCTGACCCTGCTCTGGGCGCTGGACGACGGGCAGACCCACAGCCAGCGGCAGATCTGCCGGGACTGGATGATCCCCAAAACAACGGTCAACACCAATGTCAAGGAACTTGCCGCGGCGGGGTATCTTGAGCTTTTACCGGCCGAGGACGGCCGCGAAAAGCAGATTGCCCTCACCCCTGCCGGGCGCGCCTATGCCGCCCGGGTGCTGCGGGGAATCTATGCCGCAGAGCAGGCGGCGATGCGGCAGACCGTCGCCGCTTACTCGGACGAATTTGTCAACGCGATGGAGGCCTTTGCCGACCGCCTCTGTGATGAGCTGGGCCGCCGCGGGGATCCGGACTTCTGCGAAACAGGGGAAAGGTGACAAAATCTTCTCAAAATCCGCCACCCTGTAATTTCCCATTGGTTTTCTCCGTTTTTTAGAATAGAAGGCCCCACAACAGGACACGTGGCCCGAAAGTACCGCGACGCTTTTGTTTTGAAAAAAGGAGGGTTTTGGAGATGAAACAGCAAGCCGTTTTGCGCCTTGCCGCTGCGGCGGCAAGCCTGTTTTTGCTCTTCTCGCTGGCAGCCTGCGGCGGCAGGGCAAGCAACGCCGCCGACAGTTCCAGCGCGCAGACCGCGCCGGCGGAAGAGAGCTATGACGCCACGCTGACCGACACCACGACCGCCGAGGGGAGTGCGCTGAGCGACCGCAAGCTAATCACCACCGCAGATTTGAGCCTTGACGTCACCGATTTTGAGGCCGCCGTCGCCGAAATTGAACAGCAGGCCGCCGCGCTGGGCGGATATTTTGCCTCCAGCAGCCAGGGCGGCTCCGCCGAGCGGGGCACCCGCTGGGCGGAGTATCACGCCCGGATCCCAGCATCGCGGCTGGGTGAATTTCTCGACAGTGCCGGCGGCACCGGGACGGTGACCTCCCTGACGCAGGGCACCACCGACATCACCTCCCAATATGTCGACAATGAGGCCCGGCTTGCGAGCCTGCGCACACAGGAGGAGCGGCTGCTCGAACTGCTCGAGCAGGCCGGCACGCTGGAGGACCTGATCCTGCTCGAGGACAAGCTGACCGATGTGCGGTACGAGATCGAGACCATCACCGGGCAGCAGAAGCTGTACGACAATCAGGTGGAGTATGCCACCGTCACCCTCTGGGTCAATGAGGTCAGCCGCCAGACCATCACCGCCCCGACCTTCGGCGACCGGGTCATCGAAGCCTTTTACGGCTCGCTCCAGAACGTCGTGGATCTGGCGCAGGGCGCGGTGATCCTGCTGATCTACTTTGCGCCGTTCCTGCTCTTCCTCGCACTGGCCGCCGGGCTGCTGGTGCTCGCCATCCGCGCCCGCCGCAGGGCAAAGCGGCGCTCTTCCCCGCCGGCGCAGAACGCTGCTCCCAACCCGCCGAAAAATGATTGACCCGGTGCGCCCTGCGCCGATAGGCGCGCGGTTTTCGCCCGCCCTCCGCGGGTGGGGCCGGGGAGGTATCCGGCAAACCGCTCATTTTTTCGCTTCTCAAAAGGGAAACTTTGGCATTTTGCCGCTTGCATCGGTTTGCCCTTTCCGGATATAGTATAAATAGGGGCAAGGGCGCCCATCTGGGTGCCCTGCCCTTATTTTGTTGTGGAAAGCGAGAGGAGAAAGATGCTCAAGATCCAAATCCAAAAAACAGACCATCCCAAGGAAAAGCCGACCGGCGCACTGGGTTTCGGCACCCTTTTTACCGACCATATGTTCCTGATGGATTATACCGCCGAAAAAGGATGGCACGATCCCAGAATCGTCCCCTATGCCCCGCTCACACTGGACCCTGCCGCACTGGTCTTCCACTATGCGCAGGAGTGCTTTGAGGGGCTAAAAGCCTACCGCACCCCGCAGGGCGGCATCCAGCTGTTCCGGCCTGACAAAAACGGCGAACGTCTGGCATCCACCCATCGGCGGCTGTGCATCCCCGAGATCCCGACCGAGGATTTTGTCGAGGCGGTGCGCACCCTGACCGCGGTCGACGCCGACTGGGTTCCCAGCGAACCGGATACCAGCCTTTATCTGCGGCCCTTCACCATCGCCACCGAGCCGAAACTGGGGGTCAAGGCAAGCGACAGCTATCTGTTCTGCATCATCGCCAGCCCGTCCGGCAGCTATTACGCCAGCGGCATTGACCCGGTGCGGATCTATGTCGAGGACGAGTACACCCGCGCCGCGCCCGGCGGCACCGGCGCGATCAAATGCGGCGGGAACTACGCCGCAAGCCTGCTGTCCGGCGAAAAGGCCCACGCGCTGGGATTCGATCAGGTGCTCTGGCTGGACGGCGTGCACCGCCGCTATGTCGAGGAGGTCGGCAGCATGAACTGCTTTTTCAAAATCGGGGGCGTCCTCTATACCGCGCCGACCAACGGCACCGTGCTGCCCGGCATCACCCGGATGAGCTGTATTGAGCTGCTGGAGAGCTGGGGCTATCAGGTCAGCGTCGACCGGCTGGCAATCGACGAGATCATGGCCGCCGCCGCCGATGGCCGTCTGGAGGAGGTCTTCGGCACCGGGACCGCCGCCGTCATCAGCCCGGTGGGGGAGCTGCGCTATAAGGATCAAACCGCCGTCATCAGCGGCGGCGCAATCGGCCCCGTCACCCAAAAGCTCTACGACACCCTGACCGATATCCAGTATGGCCGGGTCAAAGCGCCCGCCGGCTGGACGGTGCAGGTCTGCTGAGTCAGGGCCAGACATTTTGAGGACATCATTCCAATCCCTTTTCCGTTTACAGGGCGCCCTCTCATGGGCGCTCTTTTTCTATTCTGTTCTGGGAATAAGGGAAAAATGCCTTTTTGCCTTCCGCATCTTCCAAAAATTTTCGCAGGTGATTGACATTCGTTATAATTAGCATTATATTATATTTAGTAATACTAAATAGAAAGGATGCGGTTTATGGAAGGGAGGATTGAGCGCCAGCTCAAAAAGGGCGCGCTGGAGCTGATCGTGCTGCGGCTGCTGGCGGAACGGCCGGGTTACGGCTATGAGCTGCTGGCTCAGCTGTCCCAGCGCAGCAAGGGGTATTTCCAGCTGCGGGAGGGAACCCTCTACCCGATCCTTTACCGTTTGGAGGACGATGGGCTCCTGCAGGCGGATTGGAGCGCCGGCGAGGGACGCAGCGCCCCGAAAAAGACCTATCGGATCACCCCGCAGGGCCGCGCCGCGCTAAAAGAGGGGCAAGCGCTCTGGAGGGAATTTTCATTTCATGTTGACCAGCTGCTGCTGGAGGAGGGAAAAGGATGAAGAAGGAAGAATATATCCGGGCTGTGCTGCGGGCATCCGGCCTGCCGCGGTCGGTCCGCCGCCGGCTGCGCGCGGACCTCGAGAGCGACCTTGCCGCCCGTCTGGAGCAGGGGGAGACGATGGAGCAGGCAATTGCCGCAATGGGGCCTGCCGACCGACTCGGTGCCGAGCTGCGGGAGGCATGGGCGCCGCGCCCGCGCAGCCGCCGGGAAAAGGGGGTTCTCATCGCCGCGCTGGTGCTGGCGCTGCTGCTTGCGGGCAGCCTGCTGTGGTATTTTGCGCAGCAGTCGGTGCTGGGCTTTTGGGTACGGGCGCTGACCGGCCACACCGTCGGCAATGCCGCCAGTGTCGGGGTGATTGGCGGGGCGGACGGCCCCACCGCGATCTTTGTCAGCGGCGGCTTTTCACCCCTGCTCATTGGGGGCTGGCTGCTGCTAGCCGCGGGGCTGGCCGCCTGTCTGCTGCTCTACCGCCGCTGGAGATCCCGCTGACGGCGCCCGCTGCAGGGGCTGCGCCGAAAAAACGCTGAAACAGGTTTTCCCCACAAGATCACAAAAGGGAATGCCGGCCCGCAGCGGGCGGCATTCCCTTTTTCTGTCCTTTCTCTCGGGCTATCGGCAAAGGCGCTGCTCGCCCCGGTTTCCCGCCGGCCCGCAAAACGGCGGCAGAGGCATTTCGGTACAGCGCGCCCTCTCTTTTCAGGTCTCGCTTTTTGGGGGAGCTTTCTCCTGCTGCGGTCCGCTCTCCGCCGGCGGAAGGCTGAAGGAGATCAGGCTGCGCCGGCAGCCGTTCTTCTCATAAAAAGGCTCCAATCCCGGCTGTGCGCCGAAATACAGCAGCGTCGGCGCGTTTTCCCGCGCAAGCCGCAGCAAGCTGCTGCCGATCCCCCGCTTTTGGTATTCGGGCAGCACCAGCAGCTCGGTGATCGTCCCAAAATAATACCCGTCCGACAGGATGCGCAGGCAGCCGACCAGCGTCTGTCCGTCATAGGCGGTGATGTTCATCGTTTTCGCGAGCGCCTGTCCCGTCTTTTCCTCGTCATATTCCCCCGGCCAGATCCGGTTTACAAATGCGAGAAAGGGCTTTGGCCGCAGCGACCGGTCATCGACTCGATACTCCACACCGATTCCTCCCTTTTTCGCATCACTGCCGGATTTCTTCCCCGTTCCGCTCCCCCCGCAGCCGGGCGAGCGGCGCGGCGGCACACAGCAGGTAGAGCGGCAGAAAATTGACGAGATACCGGCTGCGCGCCTCCCACAGCAGCAGGAAGAGCAGCAGCCCGAAGCAGGCCAGCCGCACCACGGCGCCCCGTCCATCCCGCCGCAGGAACGCGAGCAGCCCGCCCACGGCGCACAGGGTCCAGAGCAGCAGCTGGTAGCCGTCCGCCGCGTAGTACAAAAAGCCGGAGTAAGCCTCTCCCGGGATGATAAAGCGGTGCAGCGGGTTGATATACAGCGGATTGCGGTTGAGCTTTTCCTGCGCATAGCAGCACCCGTCGCTGACGATATAACTCAGCTTTTCCACCGTGTGCGCGGCAAGTCCGGACGGGCCCATCTCCTCCAGACGCCGCAGGATCTCCGCCCGGGTGAACGCCGCCCGCTCCTCATAGCTGCCATACTGCAGCGTCAGCTGGTAGTCGGGGTCCCAATAGCCGCCGTTGCCGTGCAGCCCCATCATGATCCAGTGGGTGAAAGGGACGCCCTCCTCCTCAAAATCCGGCATCGCGGCGCGGCTGGCCGCCCCGATGCCCGACCAGAGCAGCACAAAGCAGCCAAGGCAGAGCGCCGCGGCGGCAAACCGCACACGGCCGCGCCAGAGCAGCAGCAGGTCGATCAGAAAAGCGACCGCAAGGATCGCCACCGAAAACTTCAGCGCCGCCCCTGCCGCCACCCGCGCAAACGCCGCGGCTGCCGGGCGCAATGCAGACCGGCCCTCACTCTGCGCCGCGCGCGCCCGCAGCCAAAACAGCAGCGCGCCGGTCACAAAGGGCAGCGTCAGGGTATCGGTATAGGCAATCGGGGTATAGAGCAGCAGCGCGGGGTGGACCATCGCGGCAAGCAGCGCGGGAAGCGCCCACTTTGCGCCCAGCAGCCGCCGGGCACAGAGATAATACAGCCCCAGCGAGAGGTTGACCGCGGCGGCATTGAGGATCACAAGCCCCGGCATAAAATTGGTGATCCCAAAGAGGTGCTGCAGGGAGAAGAACCCCACATAGAGCCAGAACAGCGGCCCATTGTTGGAAAACAGTGCAAAGTAATCCCCCGGCTGTGTGCCGTCGAGCACAAAATCCCGCGCCGCGCGGCAGACCACCGCATAGTCCCAGGTATGCTCCATCCCGACCTGCATCAGCAGGCCAAAGACCAGCTGGGCCGCAAAGTAAATGCCGAGCAGTGCGCCGACAAGCAGTTTCTCCCGCCGCGGCGCACTGCCGTATTTCCTCCAAAGCGCCGTCCCCAGCAACACCGCCGCGCCCAGCAGCACCGTGACCGCCGCCAGCTGGGGAATCCCCATCTCAAGAAAGGGGTTGTCGTGGCACAGCAGGCTGATCCCGGCAGCCAGTGCAAAGGTCAGCGCGAAAACGAGGTCAAACACCCGGATGAGCGGATGGCCCTCCCTCATCAAACCCCCTCCTTTTCCCAGTTTTCTGTCTCCCATCATACCACGCCCCGCACGCCCTCGGCAAGACGGGTGCATACAGGCCGGGCAAAGCGCCCGCCGCCGGCCCTCTGCTTCTCCCTCCGGGGGGCGCCGCATCCTCTCAGACCCGGATATAGACTCTGGCGCTGCCGCCCTCGACCGAAAATTCCGCCGTTCCGTCCGGGCCGACCACCACCGCCTGCCCGCCGCCGGTCACCGGCGCAAAGGTGGCCCCGGCGTTGCGGGTGCCGACCGACATCCGCTTTTTGCCGCCCGCCCCATCCGAGAGCACCGCCGCAAGGCCGCTGCCGGGACATTCGTCGACGCCCTCCATCGTCCAGCCGATGACGTTGGGGTCATCAAAATAATCCCGCCGCAGGCCGTAGGCACGCTCTGCCCGCACCCGCAGCATCGTCATCAGATCTCCCCCCACCGGGTTGATCCCGTCACGGGGGATACCGTAATAATCCCCGTAACAGACGCAGGGCAGCCCCTCGCCGCGCAGCAGGATCAGTGCATAGGCGATCGGCTTGAACCAGCCGTCCACCCAGCTGGCAAGCGCCTGCCCCGGCTGGGTGTCGTGGTTGTCCACAAAGGTGACCGCCCGGTCGGGGCGCGCCTCGAGCAGGCTGCCCTTGAGGATATTGCGCATATCATACCCGCCGCCCCCGCGGGAAGCGCGCTGGAAATTAAAGTGCAGCGGCACATCAAACAGGCTCATGCAGTCCCCGCAGGCATCAAGATACCGCAGCAGCGTGCCGACGTCATCCTTCCAGTACTCCCCCACCGCAAAGAGGGGCCTGCCGCTGCGCTGCCGCAGTTTTCCCAGCCAGTCCCGGAAGAAGGTGAACCGGATGTGCTTGACCGCATCCAACCGGAACCCGTCCGCGCCGGTGGTCTCAAGATACCACTCGCCCCAGCGGTCGAGCTCTGCGAGGACCTCTGGATTTTCCATGTCGAGATCCGCGCCCATCAGATAATCGTAGTTTCCGTTTTCCCCATCGACCTCGCTGTCCCACTCCTTGCCGGTGAACTGGTAAATGGCGCTTTTCTTCTTTGCCGCATCCCAGTCGACCCCGTCAAAATGCCGCCAGTTCCAGCGAAAATCGCTGTACCTGCCGCCGCGGCCGGGGAAGTCAAACCGGGTATAGGCGGTGATTGTCTGATCGCCCGAGATCTCCCGGTTTCTGTTTTTGCTGTCGGCTTCCTCCGCCGTCACCTGCTCGGTACCGTCCGCCCCGATCCGGTGGTTGAGCACCACATCGGGGTAGACCTTGATCCCGGCAGCGTGCAGCGCCGCAATCGCGTCGAGGTACTCCTGACGGGTGCCGTATTTGGTCGGCACCGTCCCCTTTTGGTCGAACTCTCCCAGATCATAGGTGTCATAGACCGCATACCCGACCTCCTGTGCGCCCCCCGCGCCCTTGTAGGCGGGCGGAAGCCACACCGCGGTAATCCCCTGCGCCGCCAGCGTGCCTGCCGCAGCGGCCGTGCGCCGCCAATGCCCGCCGTCGGCGGGCAGGTACCACTCAAAATACTGCATCAGCGTCTCGTTGTGGTCCATACCGTCACTCCCTTTTTCCGTCTCTCCCATTGTAGCGCAAAATCGTGAAAAAGAAAGGGGGGAACCATCCTTCCCCTCGGTTGCGGCAAAGCCGCCGGTCTGGTATACTGGCAGGGAAGGATTTTAGGGGGAGGCTGTTGGGTCTTGACGGTGCGGGAGATCAATTTGAAATACGATATGCCCCCCGCGGCGGTGGCGCTGCGGCGGATGGAGAACGAGCTGGCCGGCGCGCGGCGCAGCGGCCAAAAGCTCTTCAAATTTGTCCACGGGTACGGCTCAACCGGGGCGGGCGACAAGATCCGCGGCGCGGTGCGCCGTGCACTCGCAGGCCGCCCAGATATCGCGTGGGTGCTGCCGGGGGAGGAGTTCGGCCCCTTTTCCGCTGCGGCGCGGGAAGCGGCGGGCCGTTGGCCCAGCCTGCGGCAGGACCGGGACTGGGGAAGGGAAAACGATGGGGTGACCGTGGTGGTGCTGCGATGAGCGGCCGCTTTAAGAGAGAGGAGGCGCTGCGGGGATGAAGATCCGCTGCGAGAGCTGCAACAAAAAATTTGATCCGCGAAAGCATGACGGTGTCTGTCCCTACTGCGGGGCGTGGACCTCGGTCGGGGCGGAGGACCGCATCGACCCGCCCGCCCCCGCCGTCGACCCGTGGGACCTGCCGCAGGACGGCGCGCAGGCCGCAGATTTCGCCCCACAGCCCGCCGCGCCGGAAGCGGCCGAAAGCGATCCGCACAGCCCGCCGGCAGATTTTCCCGCCGCGCCGGATAGCCGGCCCTTTCCCGGCGGCGCACAGCCGGGCTTCCCGCAGCCGACCGGCGCGCAAGGCCCGGCCCCGCGGCGGGGCTGCAGCAGGCTGCTGGGCTGGTCCATCCTGCTCTTTGTGCTGTCGGTGGCCGTCTTTATGCTGCTGCCGCCCTTTATTGAATCGCGGGTGACCGCCCGCGCCACCGCGCAGGACCGGGTCGCCGATCTCGCCGTCGTCGAGGCGGAGGGCGGCATCGCGGTGGCGGCGCCCTTCAGCTACCGTCTGGCGGAGGCACGACGGGTTTCTTACAGCGGCGCCTGGCCCATGCCGGAGGGGGAGGGCCTGCTGCGGGTTGAGCTTGCGGTCTCGATGTCGGGCAGCCGTCCGGAGTGGGACCCCACCGACCCCTATCTGCGGCTGGATGACGGCAGCTATCGGATGGCAATTTACAGCTATGATCTCGAGCCTCTGTTTCCCGAGGAATACGACCTTCTGACCGCTTTCCCCTACGATGTCTACCGGCTTGAGACACCGAGCGAGGCGGCAAGCTGCGTCTTTTACTATCTGGTGCCGCAGGACTGCGCCGAGGCGGCGCTCTGCTTTGAGTCCTACGCGCAGGGCGACTATGACGCCTATCTCACACAGGTGGCCGAGCTGCCATTTTCGATCCCAGAGGAGGTGCCGGCGGAATGAGACGATCCGGTTCTGTTCTTCAGATTTTTGCCGCGCTGCTCTTTTTCGTGCTGGCCGGGCTGATGGCGATTGCCACCCTCGGCGCGGTGCAGAGCGCCGGCTATGTCTATCTGCCGCCCGCCCTTGAGGTCACCGACCTGCAGGTCGAGCGGGCGGAAAACGGCGGCTGGGTCACCTTGGAGCTGCAGAACCTCTCCAGCTCTGCGGCACAGATCGACAGCGGCAGTTTTTTCTTTTACACCGATGACGGCGACTGGCTGGACGTGATTGAGCAGCCGCAGCTCGACTACACAAACCCCTTTTACAGCGGCTGGCAGCCGCAGCTGCCGGGCGGGCGGTCGGGGACGGTGCGCTTTTTTCTCCCGCTGCCGGAGGATGCCGCCCAGCTGTGGGTCGAGTGGTATCTTGATGACGAGCCGCAGCACCTCGTCGTCCCGCTGGGCTGAGTGTCCCCTTGACATTTTTCCCGAAATGGGATATCCTTTTCCTCGCACAAGGGGAATGAATGCCTCCCCGGGGAAGCTTCCCCAAACCGCTGATAAGGCTGATGGCTTCTGTGATTTCATCATCGCAGAAAAGCCATCGGCTTTTTTGCGTCTTTAGGAGGTTTTTTCATACTGTTTTCCATCGCGCTGATCTTTTTTTGCGGGCTTGCCGCTTCCGCCCTCTGCGCCCGGCTGCGGCTGCCGGGCATCATCGGGATGCTGCTGACCGGCATCCTGCTCGGCCCCCACCTGCTGAACCTGCTCGACCCCTCGCTGCTCGCGGTCAGCGCCGACCTGCGGGAGATGGCGCTGGTTATCATCCTGCTGAAGGCGGGCCTCTCCCTCGACCTGTCCGACCTCAAAAAGGTCGGCCGACCGGCGGTGCTGATGTCCTTTCTCCCCGCGAGCTTTGAGATCCTCGGGGTGGTTCTGCTGGGCCCGGTGCTGCTCTCGCTTGCCCGCACACCGCTGCGGCGGCAGGAGCGGGCGTTCTGCGTGGTTGCCTATCTGCCCAAGGCGACCGTGCAGGCCGCCATCGGCGCCGTCCCCCTCTCGCTGGGGCTATCCTGCGGTAGCATGGTGCTCACCCTTGCGGTGGCCGCCATCCTGATCACCGCGCCGCTGGGCGCCATCGGGATAGATCTGTCCTACCGCAGGCTGCTGCGCCATCCCGCGGCGGAGGGATCTGCCGCACAGCCGGAATAATCCGTCCGCTCCCTGCGACGGATGTATTTTTCTTCATCCCCAAAAGGTCAAAGGACCCCGCGCGCTGCATCCGCAGCGCGCGGGGTCCTTTTTACTGTCTATATTTTGATTCGGAGTCTTGTCAAAACTGTTTCCCGCGGCCGCTCTCAGCAGTAGCCCTTCTGCGCAAAGAAAATCTGCAGCTGGGCCTGTTCACAGGCAAGGCTGCCCTGAATCAGCTCCGGCTTGCCGCCGCCGCGGCCGGACAGCAGGCTGTTCATCTCCTTGCCCAGCGCCCGCGCATCGATGCTGCCGTCGGTGGCAACGGCGTATTTGTAGTTGCCCTCCCCACCGGAAAAAACCGCCGCCAGCGCCGCGCCCCGCTCACAGAGCAGCAGCGCATACCGGCGCAGGTCGTCGGGGGCAAGCCCCGGCTCAAAGGTGACGACATACTTCTGCCCGATGTGGGTCGCCGCCTTGCAGCCCAGCAGCTGTCCCTGCAGCTGCCCCATCTGCAGATGTGCCTGCGCCGCGTCGTTCTTGAGCCGGGTGACCGCGGCGACAATCTCGGGCTGCTTTGCGCTGAGCAGCCCGCTGACCGCCTCGACCTGCCGGTGTTCCCGCTGAGCCAGCCGCACCGCGCGCTCCCCGGCAGCCATAAAGACCCGCACCCCGCCCTTATAGCTCTGGCAGGCGGTGATCTTGAGCAGCCCCAGTTCCCCGGTGTGTGCGACATGGGTGCCGCAGCAGGCGCACAGGTCAACCCCCTCGATCTCGACCACCCGCACCGGGCCCTCGAGGGCGTCCAGCTCCTTCTTACTGCGCAGCTCCATCCCGGCAAGCGCCTCCTCAGTCGGCCAGCTCGCGGTGATCGGCAGGTTTGCAAAGATCAACCGGTTCGCCTCCAGCTCCAGCGCGTCGATCTCGACCGGGGTGATCTCCGCGCCGAAATCCATGTGGGTCAGTTCCTCCCCGATGTGGAAACCGATATTCTCCAGCCCAAACCGGCGGTGCACCAGCGCAGAGAACAGATGGTCCGCCGTGTGCTGCTGCATCAGGTCAAATCGATTTGCCCAGTCGATCTCCCCTTCGACCGTCTGCCCCGCGGCGAGGGGGGCATCGGTCAGATGCTCCACCACCCCGGCCGCAACGCGCGCCCCCAGCACCTTTGCGCCGCCGAGGGTTCCCCGGTCGGAGGGCTGTCCGCCCCCCTCGGGGAAAAAGGCGGTGCGGTCCATCTCAACCACCCAGTGGTCCTTTTCCTGTTCGCAGCGGACGACCGCCGCGTTGAAACGGCGCAGATAGCTGTCCTTTTCATAGAGTTTTTCGGTCATCTTTCAGCACTCCTCCCGATCGGATTGGATAGGCAGCCGCCCGGCGGCGGCAAGGTTGACATCTATTTTTTGTTCAAGCGCTAAACTGCCGCTTTGCGTCGGCAAGGCCGAAGGCCAACAGGCAGACCGCCTGCACCGCAAGCGCGCCGGCAAGCGCAAAACTGGCCCCCCACATGGCCCAGCGGCCGACCAGCAGCGGGGAGAGGGCCAGACAGGCCGCAATCCCAATGAGGTTTGAGAGCACCAGCCCGCGGAAATCCCGCAGGATGGTGAGCAGCATATTGAAGAAGAGCACCAACGCGGTCAGCACCGTGCAGAGCACCATCGGGGTCAGCAGCCCCTCGTTCTCGATGATCTGCTGGCCGTTTTCCCCCGCGGAGTAGAGCAGCGTCAGCCCCCAGCGGCCCAGCAGCCGCACCCCGACAAAGCCCGCCGCGCCGATGGCGGCGATGCCGGCCAGCACCATGCCGAAGATCTTCCCGAAACCGGCCGCATCCCGCTCCCGCCAGCGGCGGGCAAAGAGGGAGATCAGCGGGGTGAACAGATAGGTTGCCCCCAGCTGCAGTACCACCGTCGGGGCGGTGATGCTGCCGAAGATCGCGGTGGCAATGCTGCCGTGCTGCAGCTGCAAGAACTGGCGGGGGATGGTCGAGACCGCGGTGTTGAGAAAGCTGTAAATCATCAGCGGCGCACACTCTGTCAAGAGCGCCCGCAGCCGCGCCGCCCGTGCCGGCTCCCCCGGCCCGCCGTGGGCCCTGCTCAGCCGCAGCGCCCGCGGCCGGTCATACAGCAGCGCGACCCCCAGCGAGGCGGCCGCCATCAGGCCAATCGAGAACAGCAGGCTGCCGGTCAGCGTCATCCCTGCGGCAAACCCCGCGCAGGAGAGCGCCCCCCGTGCGAGAAAGCTCCTGCCGATGATGTCCATCCGGTCGGCCCTCTGGTCAATCCCGCTGTAAACGTCGACCAGCGCCTCCCCAATCCGGAACAGCATAAACAGCATCAGCGCGGCATAGCTCTCCGCATCCAGCCGAATCACCGCCCCGTAGCCCGCGCAGGCGGCGGCCGCCGCCGCACCCGTCAGCCATCGGCTGGAGAGGTATTCCCGGTCGGTATACCGCCGCTCGAGATCGCTGACCTGATAGGCGCGCATCCCATAGATTGCGATGGTCAAAAAGGCGTTGGTCGTATTCATCGCATAGTTGAAGACCCCCGAGGCATTCAGCCCCG
>CALXBJ010000029.1 GCA_944386515.1 uncultured Pygmaiobacter sp. | reverse complement strand
CAGCCCGCTGCCCCGCGGCAGCAGCCCCGCCACCGAGTAGATGCCGGTGGTCTCGATCGCCTCCTCCCGGGTGAGGGGCGGCAGGATGGAGGGCAGACGCCGGGCCAGCATCGACTTGCCGGTGCCGGGCGGCCCGATCAAGAGCAGGTTGTGGTGCCCCGCCGCGGCGATCTCCAGCGCGCGGCGCGCCTCCGGCTGGCCGCGCAGGTCGGCGAGGTCGGCCAGAGGCTCTGCCGACGCGGGGACAAAGGGGGTCTGTGCGGCGGGCGAGATCTCGGCATCCCCCCGCAGGTGGGCGGCCAGCTGCCCGACCGAGCGCACGGGGTAGACCCGCAGCCCGTCGACCACCGCGGCCTCGGGGGCGTTCTCCTCCGGCAGGAAGAGGGCGTGTACCCCGTTTTCCCGCGCGGCGAGGGCCATCGGCAGCACCCCGTTGACGCTGCGCACCGCGCCGTCCAGCGCCAGCTCCCCCAAAAAGGCCGCGTCGGGCGGCGGGGCGGGCAGCTGGCGCGCCGCGGTCAGGATTGCCAGCAGCACCGGCAGGTCATAGACCGGGCCGGTCTTCTTGATGTCCGCCGGTGCGAGGTTGACGGTGATCCGGCTGACCGGGTACTGAAAGCCGCTGTTCTTGAGCGCGCTGCGCACCCGGTCCTTCGCCTCCTTGACCGCGCTGTCCGGCAGCCCGACCAGCTCAAAGGAGGGCAGCCCGCCCGAGAGGTCGGCCTCCACCGTCACCGCAAAGCCCTCGAGCGCAAGCCCGCCGAGGCTGGTAATCTTCGCATACAATCCGCATCCCCCGCTCTCCGATTCTTTTTCCATGATAATCCAGCCCCGGCCGGATTGCAAGAAAAAAGGAGCGCCCACCACGCGGGAGGCACTCCTCTCTCTTCCTCTTGATTCCGCTGCACGGCGCGGCAAGGGCAAAGCCGAACGGCGCGTTGTGTTTTGCCGCAAAGCCCGCCGCGCCCGCCGCAGCGCCGCCCCGTCATCCTTTGCGGATGCAGAGCGCGAGCGCGAAGAGCGGCCGCTCCGGCCCGAGCAGCGCCGCAAGGCTGCGCAGGTCCCCCGCATCGCCGCCGGCGCAGCAGCAGGGGGCCTTTTCCCCCTCCGCCGCCCGCCGCCTTGAAACCGGCGCTGAGAGCGAATTGTAAAACCGGTAGACCGTTTCCCCTTTTGCGTCGGCGCCGCAGCCGCCGCTGAACGCGACGAAATGGGCGCTGAGATGCCCGCCGCGGGGCGCGCGCAGATAATACAGAATATTGGCGTCCGCCCCGGCTGCCTGCCGGTCGATGGCCCGCACCGCACCGCGCAATGAGACCCGAAAGCCCCGCCGCAGGAAAAAGGGAACCAATGCCGCCGCCCGGGTGCCAAGCCGCCCGCGCAGTGCAAAGGCCGGCTCCAGCTCCCGGATGATCTTGGCCGGCGGCTCGGGCCGGCCCAGCAGCGCCAATGCGTTATAGCAGGCAATCCAGCCGCAGCCGCAGCCCGATGAAGCGGCCGCCCCCATCCGGTAGTCCGAGAGGAGGGTCTGGTCGACGATCATCCCCGCCCGGTCGACCGGCGAGCGCCACAGACGCCCCCAGCGCACCGCGGCGCCCCGCAGCGAGAGGGCGCGGTTGTGCAGATAGTTTGCAAACGGGCTGCGGCTCGCCGCAAGGCGGCTGCCGGCCGGCGGCCTGTGCTGTTCCCTCTGCGCCACAACATCCCCTCCCCCGCGTTTTCTCCGCCGCTTTCCGCCGGCCTTGTGCCGCCGGATATCACTTGTGGTATTTTGTCCCCGCGTTGATCGATGCCGCGCGGTAGAGCTGCTCGAGCAGCAGCAGCCGCGCCAGCTGATGGGGGAAGGTCATCCGGCTCATCGAGAGCCGCAGCGCCGCCCGCTGTTTGACCGCGTCGGCGAGTCCATGGGAGGAGCCGATGATAAAGACCGCGTCCCCCCTGCCGAACACCGCCTGCTCCCGCAGGAAATCGGCCAGCTCCTCGCTGGAACAAAGCTTGCCCTCGATGCACAGCGCGACCGGGACCGCGTTTTTGGGCAGCGATGCGAGGATCCGCTCCCCCTCCTTTTCCAGCGCGCGGCGGATCTGGGCCTCTCCGGCGGATTTTTCCCGGATCGGCTCCTCCGGCAGCTCGATGATCTTCAGCTCACAAAAGCCGCCCAGCCGCTTTGCGTATTCCGCACAGCCCTTCTGCAGGAAGTCCTGTCCCAGCTTTCCCACACAGAGCACCGTGATCCGCTGCATTCCGCCGCACCTCCTTTTTTCCCTCTCAAAAATCGATCCGCGGGCTGACCCCGCTGCGGGAGAGCGCCTGCAGCAGCCCGTCCCGCCCCGGCAGCGCCCCCGCCGCGAGAAACCGCCCGCTGACCGCCTGCAGCGCCAGCTGCGGGGCGTTGTTCTCCTGGCTGAGGTGGCACAGCGCGAACTTTTCGCACCCCTCCCGCAGCAGCAGCGCCAGCGCGTCCCCCGCGTCGGCGTTGCTCAGATGCCCCTTCGGCGAGGCGATGCGGGTCTTGAGATAGTAGGGGTAAGGCCCCAGCCGCAGCCGCACCGGGTCATAGTTTGCCTCCAGCACCGTCAGGTCGGCGCGGGCAAGCCCGTCCAGCACCTCCTCGGTGACCTGCCCGAGGTCGGTCGCCATCGCCGCCGTGTGCCCCGACGGGGCGGTGATCCGGTAGCCGCGGCAGTCGACCGCGTCATGGCTGGTGCGGAAGGAGCGCACCGAGAACTGCCCCACCGGCTGCCCCAGCCCGTCCAGCACCTCCAGCCGGGCGGTGGGGGGCACCATGTCGTGGTCTGCCAGATAGGCCAGCGTCGCCTCGCTGCCGAAGACCGGCACGGCGTATTTTTTGAGAAAGACCGTCAGCCCGCTGACATGGTCCGCGTGCTCATGGGTGACCAAGATCCCCTGCAGCTTTGCGGGGTCGATGCCCAGCTGCGCCATCGCACCGACGGTGGCGCGGCAGCTCTTGCCCATGTCGATGCAGAGGTAGCGGTCGTTCTCCCCCACCAGCGCACAGTTGCCGGACGAGCCGGAGTAAAGCGAAAAAAAGGTTGCCATCTTGTATGTAAAGCTCCTACTGTTGAATTTTGCCGGTCTCCTGATACCGACAAAGGGCCGTCTCTGCGAAAAGACAGCCCTTTGTTCCGATTTTTATCGCCAAAAACGCCCCGTCACAGCGCCTGCTGCAGCTGCTTTTCCGGGATCTCGATCCGCTTGATGTCCGCGCCGAGGCCCCGCAGCTTGCCCACGAGATCCTCGTACCCACGCTCGATGTGGCTGATCGCCTCGATCTCTGAGATACCGTTTGCCGCCAGCGCCGCCACCACCAGCGCCGCGCCGGCCCGCAGGTCGGTGGCCCGCACCGGCGCCGGCTGCAGCGCCGGGACGCCCTCGATGACCGCGACCCGGCCGTCCACCTGAATGTTGGCCCCCATCCGGATCAGCTCGCCGACATACCGGAACCGGTTGTCCCAGATGCCCTCGGTGATGATCGAGGTGCCCTTTGCGGTGCTCAGCAGCACCGCCATCAGCGGCTGCATATCGGTCGGGAAGCCGGGGTGGGGCATCGTCTTGATGTTCAGCGGCTCGATGTCCCCCACGCAGTAGACCCGCACCGCGTCGTCATACTCCTCCACCGTCGCGCCGGCCCGCTCCAGCTTTGCGGTGATCGGCTCGAGGTGCTTTGGGATGACGTTGCGGATCAGGACGTTGCCGTGGGTGACCGCCGCGGCGACCATATAGCTGCCCGCCTCGATCTGGTCGGGGATGATGGAATAGCTGCACCCGTGCATCTCGCGCACCCCGCGGATCTTGATGACATCGGTGCCCGCGCCGCGCACGTCCGCCCCCATCGTGTTGAGGAAGTTGGCCACGTCGACGATGTGCGGCTCCTTCGCGACGTTCTCGAGGATGGTCAGCCCCTCGGCGCGGACGGCGGCCAGCATCGCATTGATGGTCGCCCCGACCGAGACGGTGTCAAAGAAGATGTGCTCGGCCCGCAGGCCGTCGGTGTCGACATGGATGGTGCCGTACTCGACCCGATACTCCGCCCCCAGCGCGGCAAATGCCTTGAGGTGCTGGTCAATCGGCCGGGGGCCGAGGTCGCAGCCGCCGGGCATCGCGACACAGCCGCAGCCGAACCGGCCCAGCAGCGCGCCCAGAAAATAATAGGACGCCCGCATCTGGCGGCTCATCTCCGCGGGCACCTCGGTGGCGACAAGGCGGGAGGTATCGATCTCCAGCGTCGATTTGTCGATCATCCGGATCGACGCGCCCATCGCGTGGAGGATCTGCACCGAGGTCGCCACATCGCTGATATTCGGCAGGTTCTCGATCACACACTTTCCCCCCGCGAGGATGGTGGCGGGCAGGATCGCGACGGCGGCGTTCTTCGCGCCGCTGACGGTGACCTCTCCCACCAGCGGCTTGCCGCCGTTAATCACAAACTTTTTCAATATCCAAAACTCCCCTTTTCAGGCAGGTACACTCTTTTTTCTCTCAGCCGGCACGGCCGGCCGCCGGCCGCCGACCCTGTCGGCGGAACCTGTAATATTATAGCATCTTTAGCTCAGGAAGAAAAGTAACAAATTCATGAGAAAATATCCATAGAGAAATGTTGCCTGCACCCTTTTTCGCCCTTCCCTTTACAGGATGCCCGAAATCGGGCGGCTCAAACAGCCAAAGCAAAGAAAAAGGGGGCACAGCGCCAAAGGCGGACGCTGTGCCCTCTTCTGCTTGTGCTTTGATACACGGATCAGCCGTAATACCCGATATAGGGGGCCGGGTTGACCCGGCTGCCGTTCACGATGACCTCAAAATGGCAGTGGTTGCCGGTCGAGTTGCCGGTCGAGCCGACATAGGCGATGACCTGCCCCTGCGTCACATACTGGCCGTAGCTGACCGCGAGGGCGGCACAGTGGCCGTAGAGGGTCTGCACCCCGCCGCCGTGGTCAATCTGGACATGGATGCCGTAGCCGCCCGACGTCGCGCTGGCATAGACCACCACGCCGCTCTGTGCCGCGTAAATCGGGGTGTAGTAGGCGGCGCACAGGTCAAGGCCGTTGTGGGAATACGCGCCGTAGAAGCCGCGGCTCTGGTAGGTAAAGCCCGGCCCGATGGGGAAGATCATCCCGCCGCTCGAGGGGATTCGGTTGAGCCCCTCGGTGCTGATATAAGTGCCCTCGGACACCAGCTCGTCCACCGGCGCGCTGAGCACCACCGGCTCGCCGACCTGCACCCGGCTGGTCTCCTGCCCGTCGACGTAGGTGACCTGATAGGTGACCTCCTGCACCCCGTCAACCCCCTGCTGGGTGACCTTGGTCTTGCCGTAGCTCATCGAGTCATCCTCGGTGGTGATGGTCTGGTAGGGGATCGTCTCCTGCACGACCTCGGTGCGCACCGCCTGCACCTGCAAGAAGGAGACCGACTGGCTGATGACCAGCTGCATCCCGACCATCATGTAATTGCCGCCGTCCAGCTCGGGGTTGAGGGCATACAGCTCATCCACCGTGATGTTGTTGGCCAGCGCGATGCTCCACGGGGTATCCCCCTCCTGCACCACATAGGTCCGCTCCCCCTCGACCGGCTGGATAAAGAGGGTCTCGATCTCGCTGTAAGGCTCGATGCTCTCATTCAGGTAAAGACCGTCCCGCAGCTGGACATCCCGCACAAACTGGATCTCCGCATCGGGGTACTGTGCCGAGTAGGGCGCCTTGATCGCCTCGATGGTCTGCCGCAGCGCCTCGCCGTCGGTGGTCGCGCCGTAAAAGGTGTCGTCGACATAAAGGCCGGTCGCCTGCGTGATCTCCTCGCCCGAATTGGTCAGAATCGCATTGACCAGCGTCTGGCTGTCGGAAAGCGGCTGCGCCGGCGCCGCGGTGATGGTAAAGGTCGGCTCAAGGCTCCATTTCTCCTCGCTGCCGGTGTAGATGATCTGCCCCTCCACCATTCTGACCGCGTCCTCGTAGACCGACTCCTGCCCGACATAGCCCACCAGCGTCCCGTCGCACTCAACCGCCAGCGCAAAGCCGCGGCCGAGGGTAACAAGGACGGTCACAACAAACACAGCCCCCGCGCCCAGCGGCAGCAGGTAGTAGAGCAGATTTTTGCCCAGATACCCGTACGCCCGCACGCCGCTGACAAGGTATCTGCCCGCGGCGGCCAGCATCGCGCCGGCGCCGTACTCCCGCTCGGCCGCCATCGCCTGCCGGATATGCGAAAAGCCGCTGTGCAGCCGCCGGAACGGGGCGGTGAGATCCTCCGCCGCCTCCCGCAGCCCGCGGGCCATCGACGCGCCGATCGGCCGCAGCAGATACCCCGCCAGCCGGGCGGCAAAGCGGCTGGCGTCCTGCACGGCGCGCCCAAACCGGACCGCCGC
>CALXBJ010000028.1 GCA_944386515.1 uncultured Pygmaiobacter sp. | reverse complement strand
GATTGAACATGACCAGATAACCGCCCTCGTTCTCAAAGGCGATGATCCGCTTGCAGACGCCGATCATATTGGCGGCCATGCCGACACAGCCGTCCTTGTGGGCGATCAGCGTCTCCAGCAGGTCGGCCGCGACCGGAAGGTCCTCCGGCGTCGCGGGCGCGGCCTTTTGGGACAAAAGCGCCTCATCTTTGCAGATTTCCCGGATCATTGTTTTCCTCCTCCTGCTGTTGAATTGCCGCCGCGATGGCCAGCGCGGCGATGCGGGAGCCGAGCGCGTTGGGGTGGACGCCGTCGGCAGCGTAGAGCGAAAGGGAATCGGACAGCGCATAAAACCGCCCGCCCGCGTCGGCGAGCAGCGCGCCGTTTTCCCCTGCGGCCTGCCGGTAGGCGTCCGAGAGGCCGCGCGCCATCTCCTCGTAATCCCAGCCCTTGGCGCGCAGCTTTGCGCCGCCCTTTTGATAGGGCCATGTTGCAAAAAAGACCGGGACGGCCCCGTTTGCCCGAATCTGTCCGCAGAGCTGCGCCGCACTTGTCCAAAAGCGCTGCGGCGCGGTGAGGGGCCCGTGGCTCATCTCCTGCAGGACGACATAGTCCCACGGCAGCTGCGCGAGCGCGGCCTGCGTCTTGGCGCCCAGCCGGGTTTTGGGGTTGCAGTGCTCTGCAAGACGCGCGCCGCTGCGGGTGTGCGCGGTGATTTGTGCGCCGGTCAGCTCGGCCAGCATTTGGGGCAGCGCGTTGGCGGAGGTGAAGCTGTTGCCCAGCATCAAAATCCGCAGCCGGGGGCCCCTCATCGCTTCCACCCCAGCACGGCGCGAAGGGCATCCTCGTCCGCCGGAAAGCGGCTGCCCACCTGCTGATAGACCAGCTCCCTTGACCGGCCGGGGTCGGTCTGATAGGCGGAGGCGATGTGGTCGTATCCCCAAAGGGCCTCCGGGGTGGTATAGACCGAGACAGGCCAGCCGTAGGGCTGCCCCCGCTTGTTGAGCCGGCGGCGAAAATCCCGAATCAGCAGGTATCCGCCCATCTGCAGGTCGGTCACCGTCCCCTCAAAATTCTTCTCACCCTCCTTGCCGAAGCCCGCCAGCGCCTTCAGCTCAAAGGAAGCCAGCGCTTCGCCCGCCAAAAACTGGTCCATGATCTTTTTCTGCCGCGCGCTGGCGAGTTCCTCATCCCAGCGGCTGTCAAAGTCGTACCCGTCCCGCCGCCAGTTGGCGAAATGGGGGAACCACGCCTTGGAGACAAAGCCGGACTTTTTGCCGAAAAATTTGCCGTAGGCCACAAGGCCGCTGCGGGCGATGCTCTGGCGCCACTCCCACGGGTCCCGCGCGGGGTCGCCGGTCCACCAGTCGAGGGCGCAGGTCTGCTCCTCGGCCGAAAAACCCGCGACCTCATTGCGAAAAAGGGGCAAAAATCCGACCTCGTCGATGTAGCGGACCAGTTCCTGCCAGCTGAGGATGCAGCGGGGGTCGCTCCGGCGCAGTCCCCGGATGACCCAATCGCCGTTTTCTACCGCCATATCCAGCACCCCTCCATTTCATCTTTTTGAGAAGATTATAACACAGGAAAGGGGAATTGGGTATTTTGGAACGCCCGCAGAGCAAATTTTCAAAAAACGGAAACCTGCGTGAAATGCGCGAAAAAGGAATACCGCCGGCCGGTCTGCGGTGCGGCAAATTGACAGGAGGGCTGCGGCGCACTATACTCAAAAACGGAAGAACAGGGGGGGGCGTGCTTATGCTGTTGGATGTGACCTTGAAAATCACCCCCGCGCTGTCGGCGGACGCGCAGGGGAATGAAAAAATCGCGCGGGTGGGGCACCTTGGGACCCATTTTGATGTGATGGACAAGGAGTTCCCGCTGGAATACACCCAGCGGCCGGGGATCGTTTTCGATGTGCGGGGCTGCGGGGAGGAGATCCTGCCGGAGCACGTCGACCTCGACCGGGTCGAGGCGGGCAGCTTTGTCGCGTTCTGCTCGGGCTACATCGAGCGGGTGCCCTATGGCAGCAGGGCCTACTTTTCCGGCCACCCGCAGCTCTCCCCGGCGCTGATTGACCGGCTGCTGGAAAAGCGGGTCGCGATGATCGGAGTGGATTTTGCCGGCCTGCGCCGCGGCGCAGAGCACACCCCTACCGACCAGCGCTGTGCGGACAGCGGCGTCTTTGTGATCGAGAACCTGTGCGGCCTTGCCCCGGCGATTGGCCTGAAGGGGTGCCGGTTCAACACCTACCCGATGAACTGGAGCGGCTTGAGCGGCCTGCCTTGCCGGGTTGTCGTTCAGGCGTAAATCCCAAAACGCGGGGAGGGGCCCGCGGCAAACGGCTCACAGCCGCCGGCAGCCCTTTTTTCGGCGCCGAGACAAAGCAAAAAAACAGCGGCAGAGGGTAAAACGCAGATCCCCGCCGGCAGAGCACCATCCAAAACGGTGCGTTGCCGGCGGGGATTTTTTTGGCAAAAAACAATGTGGGCACGGCGGGCTTCAAAGAGAAAAGGCTTTTACTGCCCCTCAATCTGTTCACGGAAGGTGCGGAACATCCCTTGGGTCATGTTTTTGTGCATGATCTCCTGCACCTTTTTGGCGCTGATGGCCCCCTCATAGAAGAACCACCATCGCACCAGCGTCATCATGTTTGAGGCAAAAAGGCGGGCATAGAGGTCGGCATAGGGGTCCTGCGTGTTTTTGCGGGGCAGCGTCTCCAAAATCGCATCGTGCACCGCGTCCACCATCCGGCCGAAGACCCCCGCTCCAGCGGGATGGACTACAGCAGCGTGTATTCCGCCTTGTGCCGGTACAGGTGCTTGAGGGTGTTTTCAAAGCTCTTTTGGTAGACCAGCTTCTGGATGGTCTGGGGGGTGGCATTGACAAAGGCGACGTCCGCCTGCTGGCGGAAGCTGTCCAGCGCGCGGTTGAGGTATCGCTCCATCAGGTCGTATTTGCTGGTGTAGTATTTGTAAAAGGAGGAGCGGTTGATCAGCGCGCCGCGGCAGAGCTGTTCCACCGTGATCTTTTCAAACGGGGTATCGGCCAGACATTCCAACAGCGATTGGTCGATCTGCTTGAGCGTCTTGACAACCCTTAAATCGGTCTGCGCCATGAGCGGGGCCTCCATTCTTTTTTTTGAGATATGCAACAGATGCGCGCCCGGTGTTGGATAAGCAGCAAAATCCGAAATCTTGATGATAGCAACACCTAAAAAAGATTGTTAAAATAATAGCAAAACGGTTCTTGCTATCTATTTTAGCACATCTGGACGGGCCGCACAACGCAAGCAAACAAAGAAAAGAAAGGGAGCAAACAAACCATGGCTTACAAGGTAATGGGCATCACCGCCGGGCGCAAAAACGGCAACAGCGAGATCCTGCTCAAGGAGGCGCTGACCGTCTGTGAGGCGGCGGGGGCCGACGTGACGATGATCAATCTGCGGGACTTCCATCTGGTGGACTGCACCGGCTGCACCTCCTGCGCCTCCTGCACCAAGGCGATATCTCAGGGCAAGTACAACGGCTGTGTTCTGGACGACAAGGACGACAAGAAAAAGATCATGGACGCCATGCTGGCGCAGGACGCGGTCATCTTCTCGGCGCCGACCTATGACCTGATGCCGGCGTCGGTCTACCTGACCTTTGCCCACCGCAGCCTGAGCTATGAGACCTCTTTCCTTGAGACCATCGGGGCAATCGAGCACCGCGACCGGGTGGCCGGCCTGATTTCGGTGGGCGGCTCCACCCGCGCGTGGCAGTCGATGGCCCTCGAGGGGCTGCAGGCCACGATGTTCACCACCGATATGAAGGTCGTGGACATGATGCTGGCGACCCGGGTGTCCGCTCCCGGCCAGTGCCTGCTGGATGAAAAGCTGATGGCCCGCGCCCGCAAGCTCGGCGAGCATATCATGTAGGCGGCTGCCACCGCGCCCGATGAGCGCGGCTGGCTGGGCGAAGAGGATATGGGCTGGTGCCCGAACTGCCACAGCAACGCGCTGGTGCTGGGCGAGATGCAGTGGGACGGCCTGCACTATCCCATCGAGTGCCAGGTCTGCGGCGCCGGCGGCACCCTCGAGAAGACCGAGGACGGGCGCTGGAAGTTTGTCATCCAGAGGGACGGCCTGCTCAAGGACCGCACCACCGTCGCGGGCCGGGCAAAGCACCTCGAGGAGATCGCGCAGACATAACTGTCAAATTATGCGAATTAGAGGACCAGTTCGTCCGCCTGAGCAGCCGCATCCACCTCAGCGAGACAGCCGGGCATGACCGGCTGCGCCAAGAGATCAGCGCCCTGTCAAAGGAGTGCGCGGAGACGGAGCTGACCCTGCAAAAAAAGCTGCAGCTCTCCAGAGCAAAGGTGGTGGCAACGCTGTCAAAGACCTATGGGGAGATCGAGCGGATTATCCAAAAGGCGAAGGCGGAGCTCGGCGCGCAGGCGGCCGGACAATGCGGCCCGGACTTTGAGACCGAGGAAAAGATCCTTCTGGCGGAGTATGCGCTGGACTTTGCCCTGCAGGCGGCAAACCGGGCGCTGCTGCTCTCGATGGAAGCAATCGAGGCCCAGTTAAGCGATCAGGAAAAGGAAGGGAGTTTCTCATGAAAGAAGTGAAGTCACCCAAAAAACCGTTGATCTATTATTACGGCATCGTGCTGCTGGTCATCCTGCTGTTCAATCTGCTGGTCACCCCGATGATCACCAAGAGCAGGGTGGCCGAGGTGGATTACGGCAGCTTTATGGATATGATTGAGCAGCAGAATATCGGTGTGGTCGAGGTGGAGGACGACCAGATCCTGTTCACGGATAAGGAGGGGAGCGTTGTCTACAAGACCGGCCCGATGGAGGACCCCACACTGACCGATCGGCTCCACGCGTCGGGGGCGGAGTTCACGCGGGTCATCGCGGAGCCGGTCTCCCCGCTGTGGAGCTTTCTGCTGACCTTCGCGCTGCCCCTGCTGATCTTTGCGGCCTTGGGCCAGTACATGAGCAAAAAGCTGATGGAGCAGGCCGGCGGCAAGAACTCCATGGCGTTCGGGATGGGGAAAAGCAACGCGAAGATCTATGTCCAGTCGACAAAGGGAATCAAGTTTGCCGATGTGGCCGGAGAGGATGAGGCCAAAGAGAGTTTGGCGGAGATCGTGGACTATCTCCACAACCCTCAAAAATACAACGAGGCCGGCGCCTCCATGCCCAAGGGGGTCCTGCTTGTAGGCCCTCCGGGTACCGGCAAGACCATGCTCGCCAAGGCGGTGGCCGGCGAGGCGAATGTGCCCTTCTTCTCGATGTCCGGCTCGGAATTTGTGGAGATGTTCGTCGGCATGGGCGCCTCCAAGGTCCGCGACCTGTTCCGGCAGGCGAAGGAAAAGGCCCCCTGCATCGTGTTTATCGATGAGATTGACGCCATCGGGCAAAAGCGGAATTCCGGCGGCTACGGCGGCAATGACGAGCGGGAACAGACGCTCAACCAGCTGCTCACCGAGATGGACGGCTTTGAGGGGAACACCGGCGTCATCATTCTGGCCGCCACCAACCGGCCGGAGTCCTTGGACCCCGCGCTGACCCGCCCGGGCCGTTTTGACCGGCGGGTGCCGGTGGAGCTGCCCGATTTGGCAGGACGGGAGGCCATCCTGCGGGTCCACGCGAAAAAGATCAAGACCGACCCGGATGTGGATTTTCACACGATTGCGCGGATGGCCGCAGGGGCCTCGGGCGCAGAGCTGGCCAACATCATCAACGAGGCCGCGCTGCGGGCGGTCCGCAACGGGCGCACCATCGTCAACGAGGCCGATCTGGAGGAGAGCATCGAGGTCGTCATCGCCGGCTACCAAAAGAAGAACGCCATCCTGTCAAGCCGCGAAAAGCTGGTCGTGTCCTACCATGAGATCGGCCACGCGCTGGTGGCGGCAAAACAAACCAACTCCGCCCCGGTGCAAAAGATCACGATCATCCCCCGCACCTCCGGCGCGCTGGGCTACACCATGCAGGTGGACACGGGGGACAAATACCTGCTGACCAAGGAAGAGCTGGAAAACAAGATCGCCACCTACACCGGCGGACGTGCCGCGGAGGAGGTCGTGTTTGGGCAGATCACCACCGGGGCCTCCAATGACATCGAACAGGCCACCAAGATCGCCCGCGCGATGATCACCCGATACGGCATGAACGATGCGTTTGACATGGTGGCGATGGAGACGGTGAACAACCAGTATTTGGGCGGCGATACCTCTTTGGCCTGCGCGCCGGAGACCCAGCGGGAGATTGACCGCAGGGTGGTGGAGCTGGTAAAGCAGCAGCATGAGAAGGCCAAAAAAATCCTGACGGACAACCGCAGAAAGCTGGATGAGCTGGCCCAGTTCCTCTATGAGAAGGAGACCATCACCGGCGAGGAGTTCATGGAGATTCTGACAAGAGGTGAGAAGCAGTGAGAAGGCGTTCTGGCTTTGGCTGGCTGGAGCTGGTCATTGGGATTGTTCTGATTGTGCTGGGTGTTCTGGCCTTTGTAAAACCGGATTTTGCGCTGACCGGGATGGTGTTTGCCTATGGTGTGGCCGCCGTGGTCATGGGCATAGCGGATATTATCCTGTATATCAAGGTGGAGAGGTATACCGGCTTTTGTTCCATCCTTTCGCTGGCGGCCGGGATTTTGAGCGTCATGTCCGGCGTCATGCTGACGGTCTATCCCAAGACGGGGGTGCTGGTGCTGACGGTGCTGTTCCCCATCTGGTTTATCGCCCACTGCGTCGCCCGGCTGATGCAGCTGAACCACATCCGCTATGTGGCGGGGGACGGGGTCTATTACTTTGCGCTGGTCATCAACATTGTCGGTCTGGTGCTGGGCTGCCTGATGATCCTGCGCCCGCTGTTCACCCTCGCGACGCTGCGGTATTTTGCGGGCTTTTACCTGATCCTGCTGGGCGCCGACGCGGTGGTGACGGCAATCAGCCGCATGGGGCTGCGGCGCTGAGCCGGCACAGGGACGGCGCGCAGCCGAATTTGGGCTTCTTGCCCCCAAAAGAGAGCAGAACAAACACAGAAAGGCGTTTGCAGATGGAACCTATTTTTCTCTTGACGACATTGGACCAAAATTACCTTCCACAGCTTCAGG
>CALXBJ010000027.1 GCA_944386515.1 uncultured Pygmaiobacter sp. | reverse complement strand
TGCTCAACCGCTCGGCCAGCTACGGCACGGTGGACTCGATCGCGGAGGAGCCCCTCTCCTTCGACCATCTGGATCTGGATTACATCGACGTGATGGAGAACGGCGGCGAGATCACCCCGCCCGAGGGGGAGGTCAACGTCCACGACGAGATCACCAACATCCTGCTGATCGGCTCGGACGAGCGGGAGGAGGACATCTCGGAGACCGCCCGGGCGGACAGCATCATGCTGCTGTCGATCAACAGCGAGGACAATACCTGGAAGCTGACCTCCTTTGAGCGGGGGGTCGGGGTCTCGATCCCGAACCATGGGGACGACTGGCTGACCCACACCTTCGCCTACGGCGGACCGGAGCTGCTGATGAAGACGCTGCAGGACTATTATAAGGTGGATGTCGACCGGTATGTGCGGATCAACTTCACCATCTTTGAGACCGGCGTCACCGACATCGGCGGGGTGGTGGTCGAGCTCAGCGAGGCCGAGGCGGAGTATATGAACGAGATCGCCGGCGAGGAGAAGTGGGAGGCGGGCGAGGCCCGTCTGGACGGCCCGACGGCGCTGGTCTATGCGCGGATGCGGCATCTGGACAGCGACTGGAACCGGATCAGCCGCCAGCGGGAGGTCATCCGCGCGGCGGCCGAGCAGATCGCCACCCTCAGCCCGGCCAAGATCAACCTGATCGCCGACAAGCTGCTGCCGATGATCGAGACCAACCTCACCAACGGCGAGCTGTGGCAGCTGGCCTTCCGGATGCCGTCGCTGCTGTCGGGCGACGCGGAGGGGATCACCGTCCCGGACGAGGAGGCCTGCTGGGGCATCAAGCTGGAGAGCGGCAAGTCGCTGATCGGCTGCGATTTTGAAGAGGAGGCCCAGCGGCTGGACGACTTTTTGACCGGCAAGCTGCTGCCCGCCGGCGCGGACGACTGACCGCCGCCCGCGGCGGGGCGCTTTTTCACCGCCGGTGCAGATGCGGAGAGCAAACAGAGAAAAAATCCCCCCGGCCGGGTTGCGGCGCGGGGGGATCCTTTTGGGGCGGGCGCATCGGGCGCGCCGCGCTCAGTGCAGGGGATCGGCGCCCTCGGCGGGGCCGGGGTCGTCCCGCTCGAAGAGCATCGGGATCGCCGTGATCGCGGCAAGCCCCACGATCGAGAAGACGATCCGGCTGAAGATCGAGGCGGTGCCGCCCAGCAGCCAACCCACGCAGTCAAAGCGGAACAGGCCGACAAGGCCCCAGTTCAGCCCGCCGATAATCAGCAGCGCCAGAATGATCTTTTTGAGCATAGTATTCTTCCCTCCACGGTTGGGCAGTTGCCCCAAAGAATCGGGGTTCAGCCATAGCATACCCGCCCGCGGGGCGGAATATTCCGCGCGGCGCGGTTTTCTGCGCCCGGTGGCCGCCGCCTTTTATAAGGTGGTTGCAATCGGGGGCCGGTTTGGGTTATAGTATTAGGGAAGAAGGCGCGGCCGGCGGCTTTGCCGGCCCCCGCCGCAAACCAACAAATACAGGGCCGCCGCACAGCCGGCGGCCGGAAAAGAGGCAAGGATATGACCATCACCAAGGAAACCATCATCGGGGATATTCTCGACATCGCGCCCCAGACCGCGCCGCTCTTTCTGGAGATCGGGATGCACTGCCTGGGCTGCCCCTCCTCCCGTGGGGAGACCATCGCGCAGGCCTGCTATGTCCACGGCACCGACGCCGACGCGCTGGTGGCGAAGCTGAACGCCGCCATCGCTGGCAGGTGATCCGTCCGCTGGATCCCGGCGCGCGGCTGCGCGCCGCGGCCTCGCTGGTGCGGTGGGGCAGCGCGGCGGCAGACATCGGCTGTGACCACGGCAAGCTCGCAGTCCATCTGATCGAGAGCGGCCGCTGCCCGTCTGTGGTGGCGGCCGATCTTCGTCCCGGCCCGCTGCGGGGCGCGCAGGCGCTCGCGGCGGCGCGGGGCCTTGCCGACCGGATCGACTGCCGGCTGGGCGGCGGGCTGTCGGTGCTCGCGCCGGGGGAGGTGTGCGACCTGGTCATCGCCGGCATGGGCGGGCTGACCATCGCCGGCATCATCGCGGATGCCCTCTGGGTGCGGGATGCGCGCTACAATCTGGTGCTGCTGCCCGCCTCCGGCGCGGCGGACCTGCGCCGCTGGCTTGCGGAAAACGGCTTTGAGATCCGCGAGGAGCTGCCGGTCGTCGAGGCGGGCCACTGTTACAGCGCGATGCGGGCGGCCTACACCGGCCGCCCGGTGCAGCCGACGGCGCTGTTCTGCCTGTTGGGATTGCTGCGGGGCCAGCGCTCGCCGGCCGCCGCGGCCTGTTTTGCCGCCGCGGCGCACCGGCTCGAGCAGCAGCTGCAGGGCCGCCGCCGGGCGGGGGAGAGTGACCTTTTTGCGCTGGAGGCGCTGCTTGCACAGGTCAGGGAGGAGATGTCAGGATGCCAAGAGTAGAGGAGATCCGCGCCTTTTTGGAGGAGCTTGCCCCCAGCGCGCTGGCCGAGGAATGGGACAACGTCGGCACGCTGGTCGACTGCGGGGGGAATGTGACCAGCGTGATGACCGCGCTGGACATCACCGGCGAGACGCTGGCCGAGGCGGAGCTTTCCGGCTGCCAGCTGATCGTCTCCCACCACCCGGTGATCTTCCGCCCGCTGCGGCGGGTGGACCGCACCGAGGTGGTCTACCGGATGATTAAAAAGAGCATCAGCGGGATCTGTATGCACACCAACCTCGACACCGCCGCCGGCGGGGTCAACGACCTGCT
>CALXBJ010000026.1 GCA_944386515.1 uncultured Pygmaiobacter sp. | reverse complement strand
GTTTGGGATTATCCCAAAAATCATTTTGGGGAAGAGGGTACTCGCTTCCTATGCTTGCTCTTCCAAAAATCACTCTGAAATATGGAAATGGAAAGGAAGAGATTTTCAAACAATATCCTACACGGGTCCTTGGTGCCCAAATG
Source organism: uncultured Pygmaiobacter sp. (assembly GCA_944386515.1). Classification (GTDB taxonomy): domain Bacteria; phylum Bacillota; class Clostridia; order Oscillospirales; family Ruminococcaceae; genus Pygmaiobacter. The sequence goes on along the minus strand of CALXBJ010000026.1, from coordinate 9,362 downwards.
GTGCCCTGTCTTACAAAACCACCTTGTACGGAGATACGGCAAGATAAACGACGATATGCGGAAAACCTTGATATTAAGCCGTTTTCTCATGGCGTCATAAACATTTATGAGGGCTTGTAAGAAGATTTCCGTCTATCAAATCAATAAAAAATTTGAAAAAGGTGTTGACAATTGGGGGGATGTCTGGTATTATAATAAACGTCGCCAAGAGATACACCTCGACGACACAAGATCTGCAGATGTGGCGGAATTGGCAGACGCGCTAGATTCAGGTTCTAGTGAGGGCAACTTCATATGGGTTCAAGTCCCTTCATCCGCACCAGCAAAAACCCCGGAAACAAGCGGTTTCCGGGGTTTTGCTTTTGCCAAAATATCGGTTTTCCGCCGACGGGATGGGGCGGGGCACCGCAATTTTTATAAAGGGGCCGCAGCAGGTGCGGCGCGAAAGAGCCGGCAGCCGGGAAAAGGCGTGCAGGCAAAAGAACGGCCTGCGCTTTTGCGGCGGCTGAAATCACAAAAAGGGTAAAAGGATAGGGAAAAGGGCAAGGAGAGGGGAGATCCCCTCTTGCTACACAAAAAACAGCGCGGCGGGATGGAACGCATCTGCACTTGTCAAGCAGATGTCCTACGGCGTATATTACAAGGAGCTGGCGGGGCGTCCGCTGCGAAAGGCATTTATCAAGCAGGTGAAAGAATGCTTTTCGGCGGCCGGCTGCCCACAGCCGCAATGAGCGGGAAAACCGCATAAAAAGGCGGCACCCCTTTGCCGCATCGGGAAAAAGGGGGCCGCCCGCTTTGTTGTTCCTTTTTTAAAGCAGTTAAAAAACAAAAGAAATCCGCTTTTTCAGCGAGGTGTCCGCCGGCAGCCCGTTTGATTCGGGCGCCGGGGGAGGTTTACAGTGCCGGACAAAAGGGAAGGCGGTATCTGAATAACGGGAGGGAAGACAGATGATCTACACACCGCTGACAAACAAGGCCATGCGGATTGCCTATGCGGCGCACCATGGCCAGCTGGATAAGAGCGGGCAGCCCTATATCTTTCACCCCTATCATCTGGCGGAGCAGATGCCGGATGAGACGAGTGTCTGCGTGGCGCTGCTCCATGATGTGGCGGAGGACACCGACATCACGCTGGCGGCGCTGGAGCGGGAGTTCCCGGAGCGGGTCATGGCGCCGCTGCGCCTGTTGACCCACCAAAAGGGGACGGATTACTTCGCTTATCTGCGGGCGCTGCGCGCGGACCCGGTGGCGGTAATGGTCAAACTGGCGGACCTCGCGCACAACGCCGACCAAAGCCGCTTTTCGGGATGTGAAGGGGTGACGGAGGAACGGCTTGCCTATTGGCGGGAAAAGTATGCCAAGGCAAGGGCGATTTTGACGCAGCGCGGATGACAGGCCCGGCTGCCGCGGGAAAGGCGGCGGAACACAAATCCGGGTGCGGTGACTGAAAGGCAAAAATGCGGCGGATGATGCGGTGCGGCACGCAGGAGGGGCCGGCGCCGGGTAATCCGCCGCGTTTTGTTTTTTTCACCATCTGCCCGCCCGCGGGATTCTGCATCCCCCAAAGCACCGCCCGGTTTGTGCCGCGGGATACCGGGCGGCGCCTATGGAAAGGCGCAAAACCAAAAAGCCGGAAAGGAAAAAGCATTTACAGATTGCGGCAAAGGCCCTATAATAGACTATTATGTGTAAAAAAGGGGCGAGGGGTGTGCGGATTCGCAGATTGTTTGAACAGGGGCGGCCGGTGTTTTCACTGGAGGTCTTCCCGCCGAAAAAGGACGGCTCGCTGGACAAGGTCAAGACGACGCTGGGGGAGCTTGCGTCGCTGCAGCCGGACTATATCAGTGTGACCTATGGCGCGGGCGGCACCGCCGCGGGTCTTTCCTGCGAGCTGTCCGCCTATCTCAAGCAGCAGCTCGGGGTCGAGCCGCTCGCCCATCTGACCTGCATCAATTCAAGCCGCAGTCAGGTTGAGCAGGTGCTCGGAAGGATGCGGGAGGAGCAGATTGAAAACGTCCTCGCGCTGCGGGGGGACCGGGTGCCGGACGTCCCGCCGCAGAAGGATTTTCAGCACGCGGACGAGCTGATGCGGTTCATCCGGCAAAACTATGACTTTTCGCTGGCCGGCGCCTGCTATCCCGAGGGGCATCCGGACAGCGCCGACCTGCAGGAGGATACCCAGAGCCTGCGGCTCAAGCAGGAGGCAGGGGCGGAATACCTCGTGACCCAGCTTTTCTTTGACACCGATACCTATTTCCATCTGCTCGATCGCACCGCGGCAGCCGGGGTAGACCTGCCCATCCAGCCGGGCATCATGCCGATTGTGCGGCTCAACCAGATTCAGCGCACCGTCGCGCTCAGCTCAGCCAGCCTGCCGGCGGCCTTTTCCAAGATGATCAGCCGGTATGAGCAGGACCCTGACGGGCTGTATAAAGCCGGGATTCAGTACGCGGTCAGCCAGTGCCTTGCGCTGCTGGCGGGCGGCGCGCCGGGCGTCCACATCTACACCATGAACAATGCCGACGTGGCAAAGCAGGTCTATGCCGGGATCCGCACCGCGCTGGGAAGGGAAGAGAAATGAGGGCGAATTTGCACTTCTCCCTGCCGCTGGACCGGCGCGAGATCTGCCGCTATCTGTCCTGCCCGGCGGAGGAGGCGGACAGATTAGAGGGGGAGATCGCCCGGGCGGAGCGGGAGCTGGCGGAGCGGGCTGCGGCGCGCTGCACCTTTGCGCGGTTCCCGCTGGTCTGGGGCGAGGGGGACGCGCTGACCTTCGGCCCGCAGATTCCGCTGGAGGGTGGGGACATCCGCCGCCACCTCTCGGGCTGCAGCGCGGTTATCCTGCTCGCGGTCACCCTCGGCAGCGGGGTGGACGAGCTGCTGCGCCGCGCCGCGGCGCTGGATTTGGCATATTCAGTGCTGCTTGACGCCGCGGCGTCGGTCGCCGCGGAACAGGCGGCTGCGCTGGCCGAAAGGCAGGCCGAGGCCGCCCTCTGCCGCGCGGGCGAATACCACACCGGGCGGTTCAGCCCGGGATACGGCGACCTGCCGCTCGAGCTGCAGCGGCGGGTGATCCCGCTGCTCGACGCACCGCGCCGGATCGGCCTTGCGGTGACCAATTCCCTGATTTTGACCCCGCGCAAATCGGTGACCGCGCTCATCGGGGTGGCGGACCACCCGGTTGCCGGATGGCTTGCTGGCTGCGACAGTTGCCGGCTGCGGGAAAAATGCGAATGGAGAAAGAGAGGAATGCCCTGTGGCGGAGAAAAGAGCAAATGACCGCTTTTTGATTTTGGACGGCGGTATGGGGACGATGCTCCAGCGCGCCGGACTCGGCGGCGGGGAGCGGCCGGAGGTGCTTTCGGTCACCAAACCGGACAAGATCACCGCCATCCACGCGGCCTATCTCGACGCCGGGGCGGAGGTGGTCTACACCAACACCTTCGGCGCGAACCGGCTCAAGCTCGAGGGGTGCGGCTACACGGTGGCGCAGGTGGTGCGCGCCGCGGTGGAAAACGCCCGTGCGGCGGCAGACCCGCGCGGGGGAAGGGTCGCGCTGGACATCGGCCCGCTGGGCGAGCTGCTCGAGCCGGCGGGGACGCTGCGCTTTGAGGAGGCGTACGACCTCTTTGCCAAGATTGTCCGCGCGGGCGCAGAGGGGGCAGACCTCGTCGTCATCGAGACGATGACCGACCTGTATGAGGTCAAGGCGGCGCTGCTCGCCGCAAAGGAAAACTGCAGCCTGCCCGTCTGGGTCTCGATGACCTTTGAGGAGTCGGGCCGGACCTTCACCGGCTGCAGCGCCGAGGCGATGGCCGCCACACTGGAGGGATTGCAGGCGGACGCGGTGGGGATCAACTGCTCGCTTGGGCCGGTTGAGATCCTGCCGATTGCACAGCGGCTGTGCGAGGCGACAAGCCTGCCGGTGTTCATCAAGCCGAACGCCGGTTTGCCCGACCCAGAGACCAGCAGCTACGACATCACCCCGGAAAAGTTCTGCGCGCAGATGCTGCCCTATTTCGAGCTTGGCGCCTTTGCGGTGGGCGGCTGCTGCGGCACAACGCCGGAATATATCCGGCGGCTGGCGGATGCCGCAGCGGGCAGGATACCCCGAGAGCGCGAGGTAAAGCACCGTTCGGTGGTCTGCACCCCGACGCTGGTGCAGCAGATTGAGGGGCTGACGGTGGTGGGGGAGCGGATCAACCCCACCGGCAAAAAACGGTTTAAACAGGCGCTGCTCGACGGGGATATGGACTATATCCTGACGCAGGCGCTCAGCCAGCAGGAGGCGGGGGCGCAGATCCTCGACGTGAACGTCGGGCTGCCCGGTGTGGACGAGCCGGCGATGATGGAGCGGGTGGTCAAGAGCATCCAGACGGTCTGCGACCTGCCGCTGCAGTTGGATTCCTCAAACCCCGAGGCGCTGGAGCGGGGGCTGCGGGTGTACAACGGCAAGCCGATTGTCAACTCGGTCAACGGGGAGCAGAAGGTGCTGGACGCGGTGCTGCCGCTGTGCCGGAAGTACGGCGCGGCGGTGGTCGGCCTGACGCTGGATGAAGAGGGGCTCCCACTGAAAGCGGAGGAGCGGCTTGCCGTCGCGCGGCGGATTGTCGCGGCCTGCGACGCTGAGGGGATCCCGCGGGAGGACATCTACATCGACTGCCTGACCCTCACCGCGTCGGCGCAGCAGAAAGAGGTCGCAGAGACGCTGCGGGCGGTGCGGATGGTAAAGGAGACGCTCGGGGTGCGCACCGTCCTCGGCGTGTCGAATATCTCCTTCGGCCTGCCGAACCGGGAGCTGCTCAACCACAGCTTCCTGACGATGGCCGCGGCGGCGGGGCTGGACCTCGCGATCATCAACCCCAATATTCCGTCGATGATGGACGCGGTGCGGGCGGCGGACCTGCTGCTCTGCCGGGCCAAAAAGGCAAAGCGGTATCTCGAGGTTTATGCCGATGCCGCAAGGCCGCAGCCAGCCGCGCCGGCGCAGGAGATGCGGATTGAGGATGCGATCTACCGCGGGCTCAAGGCGGAGGCGCGCAGCTGTGCACAGGCGCTGCTCGCCCGGATGGGGGAGCTTGCGCTGATTAACGAGAAGCTGATCCCCGCGCTCGACCGGGTGGGGGCGGATTTTGAGACCGGGCGACTGTTCCTGCCCCAGCTGCTGCAGGCGGCGGGCGCGGCGCAGGTGGCCTTTGACGTGGTCAAGCAGGAGATCCTCGCCCGCGGCAAGCCGCCGGTGAGCAAGGGGCGGATCCTTGTCGCGACGGTCAAGGGGGACATCCACGACATCGGCAAGAACATCGTCAAGGTGATCCTCGAGAACTACGGCTATGAGGTCACCGACCTTGGTAAGGACGTCCCGCCGGAGCGGATTGTGGCCGAGGTGGAAAAGCGGGGCATCCGGCTGGTAGGGCTTTCCGCGCTGATGACGACGACGCTGCCCAGCATGGAGGAGACCATCCGCCAGCTGCGCAAGACGCGGCCGTTCTGCAAGATCTTTGTCGGCGGCGCGGTGCTGACCCCCGAATACGCAAAGCGGATCGGCGCCGATTACTACGCAAAGGACGCCAAGCAGTCGGTGGACATCGCAAAAGAGGTCCTCGGCTGAGACAAAAGCCCTTGCAATGAATCAGCTGCCCCGGCGGCTCGGCAAGGATGATTGTGCTCTGGTGGAAGAGCTTCCGGGTACAGAATGCTGCCGTCTAATGCGAGAAAAGCGGGAGTTGCTTCAAGTATGGCTTTTGTCGGGACGAATCGTTTGGCGGAAAGCTCGTGAACAAAAAAATAAGCAATGGATGAAAAAGCCCACGCTGCCGGAAAGAGAGACGAAAGCGTGGGCTTTTTATATATGGTATAGGGGGATTTCAAGTTGTCCGAAGCTTTTATAATCAGCCAGTATCTCGATGCCGTTATAAAAAACTGCAAATTCAGCGCAAATTATGCGTCGTAGTCAATGACCACCTTGATTGCACCGGAATTGCGGTCTGCAGCCAGCTGGAACGCCTCCACACTTTGCTCATGGGGGAAGTGGTGCGTTACAATACGGGCAATCTGTGTGCGATGACGGTTGACATTCTGAAATGCCTCCATTACATCAGAAAACTGATAGCCGCAGGACCCCTTCATGGTCAACTCGCTGGACAAAAATCCTGCTGCGTTCAGCTCCACCGGTTTATGGTAGATGGCTACGATGGCAATCCGCGCATTTTTCTTGGCCATACTGACGATCTGCTCCAGAATCGGACCTGCACCGGCACAGTCGATATAGGCATCCACATCCGGTTTGGCAAAACCGAAGGAATCCACCACACCGCCGAAATGTGCTACCAGAAATTCCTTCAGGTCACCATCTGTACCGGAACAGAAAACCTCTGCCCCCATCTCTTTTGCCAGTTTCAGCCCTTCAACACGATCTACCAGCTCTGCTGCGACAGGCTCAGCGGGCGGCTGGAAGGGGCAAGCGACCTGCTGATGATGCCGGAGTATCTGCTCTGGAAGCTGTGCGGCGTCAAGGCGAGGGAGTACACCAACGCCACCACCACGGGCATGGTGAACGCCGAGACCGGGCAGTTTGACCCGGACATCCCGGCGGCGCTCTCGCTGCCGCGGGCGCTCTTTCCCGCGCTGCTGCAGCCGGGCACGGTAATCGGGGAGTATCAGGGGATCCGCTGCGTCCTCTGCGCGACCCACGATACCGCATCGGCGGTTGAGGGGATCCCGATGGAGGGGAACGAGCCCTACCTCTCCTCCGGCACCTGGAGCCTGCTCGGGGTGAAGACGCCAAAGCCCCTCACCGACGAGCGGAGCCGGGCGGCAAACTATTCCAACGAGGGCGGTGTCGGGTATAACCGATACCAGAAGAACATCATGGGGATGTGGCTGGTCAACGAGCTGCGGCGGGAACTGTGCCCCGATCTGGGCTTTGACGAGATCCTGCAAGCGGCGTCAGCGAGCCGCTGCGAGCAGTTGGTTGACGCCAACGCGCCGGCCTTTTTCTCCCCCGAGAGTATGCGGGCGGCCTTTAACGCGGCGTCGGGCGGCGGGCTGCAGGGCGTCGGGGATGATTTCCGCTGCGTCTACCGCAGCTTGGCGCAGAGCTACGCAAAGGCGCTGTGCGAGCTGGAGACCAACACCGGCAGGCGGTATGGCAAGCTCTATCTCGTGGGCGGCGGGGCGAAGAACGATTTCCTCAACCGGCTGACCGAGGAGGCGACCGGCAAGCAGGTGGTCGCGCTGCCTATTGAGGCGACCGCGCTGGGCAACTTGAAAATTCAGATGGAGGCAGACAGATGAGCTACGCACAGGCAAAAGAACAGTACGTGGCGCTTGGCATTGATACCGACAGCGCCATTGCCAAACTCAAGCAGGTCCCCGTCGCGCTGCACTGCTGGCAGGGGGACGATGTGCGGGGGTTTGACACCGACCCGAATAAGCCGCTCACCGGCGGCATCCAGACCACCGGGAACTACCCCGGGCGGGCTGCGACCCCAACGGAGCTGATGGCGGACATCGAGATGGTCCTGAAGCTCTGCCCCGGCACCAAAAAGATGAACCTCCACGCGAGCTATGCGATCTTTGAGGAGGGGGAGCGGGCGGACCGGGACCGGCTGGAACCCCGGCACTTTGCAAAATGGGTGGAATTCTGCAGGGCGCACGGGATGGGCTGCGATTTCAACCCCACCTTTTTCTCCCACCCCAAGGCAAACGGCCTGACCCTCTCCTCGCCGGATGAGGAGATCCGCCGGTTTTGGATTGACCACGGCAAGGCCTGCATCCGGATCTCGAGCTATCTGGCGCAGCAGCTGGGGAGCCCTGCGTGATGAACATCTGGACCGGGGACGGGTTCAAGGACATCCCGGCGGACCGGATGGGGCCGCGGGTGCGCTACCGCGATGCCATCGACGAGATCCTGTCCGAGCCCTATGACTTTGCCATGGTCAAGCCCTGCGTTGAGAGCAAGGTGTTCGGTATCGGGGTCGAGGCCTACACGGTGGGCTCGGCGGGGTTCGCGCTGAGCTATGCCGCGATGAATCGGGATAAATGCATCCCGCTGATGGACAGCGGGCACTACCACCCCACAGAGATCGTCTCGGACAAGATCCCCGCGCTGCTGGCCTTTTTCCCCGAGATCGCGCTGCACATCACCCGGCCGGTCCGCTGGGACAGCGACCATGTGGTGCTGCTGGACGATGAGACCAAGGAGATTGCAAAGGAGATCGTCCGCTGCGGCGGCCTTGAGGGCAGGGTGAAGATCGCACTGGACTACTTCGACGCCTCCATCAACCGAATCTGCGCCTGGGTCGTCGGGTTCCGCAACCTGCAGAAGGCGCTGCTGATGGCGCTTTGCACGCCGGATCTCACCGCGCTGCAGGATTCCGGGAACTGGACCGAGCTGATGGTCCGGCAGGAGGAGCTGAAAACCATGCCCTTTGGGGAGATCTGGGCGGAATACTGCCGCAGCTGCAATGTCCCATTGGACGGGGAATGGTTTGCAATCGCAAAAAAATACGAAGACGATGTTCTGCGGAAAAGAGGTTAAAGCATGAAGGAGATCTTGAACGCTCCCTTTTTGCGGGAGATGATGGAGACGGCCGACAATATGTACCGGCTCGGCTGGGACGAGCGCAACGGGGGCAATATCAGCCTGCTGCTCGACACGGCAAAGGCGGCGGAGTATCTGGGCGGCGCAGAGGTCAAGCGGGTGATCCCGCTGGGCTTTGACGCCGCGCAGCTGCAGGGGCGGCTCTTCCTTGTGACGGGTACCGGCCGGTATTTCAAAAATGTAAAGGCCGACCCCGAGACGAATCTCGGCATCGTCCGGATCTCGTCCGACGGCCAAAATGCGGAGCTGCTGTGGGGATACCGGGACGGCGGCAGGTTCACCTCGGAGTTTCCCGCCCATCTGATGAGCCACATGGCGCGGCTTTCCGTCGACCCGGAAAACCGGGTCGTGATCCACAGCCATCCCACCTATACGCTGGCGATGAACTATGTCCATGAGCTGGACGAGAAAAAGTTCACCCACACCCTCTGGGAGATGTGTACCAAGTGCATTGTGGTCTTCCCCGACGGGGTGGGGGTGCTGCCTGGATGCTCTGCGGCACCAACTCCATCGGGGAGGCGACCGCGGAGAAGATGAAGCGGTTCCGGCTGGTGGTCTGGGGGATGCACGGCATCTACGGCGCAGGCAGGACGATGGACGAGACCTTTGGCCTGATTGAGACGGTTGAAAAGGCCGCGCAGATCTATATGCTCACCGCCCACCTGCCCCGGGTCAACACCATCCGCGACGACCAGATGGTGGAGCTGGCGGAGCACTTCGGCGTCCGCTGCCGGAAGGATTTCCTCCATATCGGCTG
>CALXBJ010000025.1 GCA_944386515.1 uncultured Pygmaiobacter sp. | reverse complement strand
TCCGCGAGCGGCGCAGCGAGGTGTCCCGTCAGGAGCGGCGGCTGGATCAGAAGGAGGAAAACCTTGACCGCAAGACCGCTGCTCTCGAACAGAAAGAAGAAGAGCAGAAGAAGCGGGCAGAACTGGTGGACGCCCGGCTGGCCGAGATTGACCAGATGCGCCAGCGCCAGACCGAAAAGCTGGAGCATATCGCCGGCCTGACACAGGAGGCCGCCAAGGAGATGCTGCTCTCCCGTCTGGATGAGGAGCTGATCCATGAAAAGGCCAAGCGGATCACCGCCTTTGAAAACCAGACCAAGGAGGACTGCGACAAGCTGGCGCAGGAGCTGATCACACAGGCGGTCAGCCGCTGCGCTGCGGACCATTCCAGCGAGATTACCGTCTCGGTGGTCCCGCTGCCCAACGATGAGATGAAGGGTCGGATCATCGGCCGTGAGGGCCGCAACATCCGCGCCCTTGAGACCGCGACCGGCGTCGACCTGATTATCGACGATACCCCGGAGGCGATCACCCTGTCCAGCTTTGACCCGGTGCGGCGCGAGGTCGCCCGGATGACGCTGGAGCGGCTGATTGCGGACGGCCGCATCCACCCCGCCCGCATCGAGGAGACGGTGGACAAGTGCCGCCGCGAGCTGGACGCCGCGATGAAGCGGGAGGGCGAGCGGGCGGTCATGGAGGTCGGCATCCACGGCCTGCATCCGGATCTGGTCAAGCTGATCGGCCGGCTGAAGTACCGCACCAGCTATGGTCAGAACGTCCTCAACCACTCGATGGAGGTCGCCTATCTGTCCGGCCTGATGGCCTCCGAGCTGGGGCTGAATGTGACCATGGCCAAGCGCGCCGGCCTGCTGCATGATATCGGCAAGGCGCTGACCCATGAGATCGAGGGCAGCCACGTGATGATCGGCGTCGACCTCGCCCGCAAGTATAAGGAGAATCCCGCCATCATCCACGCGATCGAGGCGCACCACGGCGATGTGGAGCCCCAGACCCCGCTGGCCTTTATCGTCATGGCCGCCGACGCGATCTCGGCCGCACGGCCCGGCGCACGGCGTGAGAATGTCGAGAGCTATATCAAGCGGCTGGAGGACCTTGAGGCGATCTCCTCGAGCTTTGCCGGTGTCGAGCGCAGCTACGCCGTGCAGGCCGGCCGAGAGGTGCGGATCATGGTCAAGCCGGAACAGGTTTCGGACGACCAGCTGCCGGTCCTCGCGCGGGATATTGTCAAAAAGATCGAGGAAGAGCTGGAATATCCCGGCCAGATCAAGATCAATGTCATCCGGGAGAATCGGGCAACCGATTACGCAAAGTAATATTTTCTTTGGATATTGCAAAACAGGGTGTTGCCGAAAAGGCACGCCCTGTTTTTTTCGCTTTCTTTGTTTGGGCCGGCCTGCGCTGTTTTGAGCGGGCAAGGCAGGCCGTCTCTTGCCTTTTTGCGCTATCGTCCCGCCCATCACAGGGGAAGGCTAAACCTCCCGGGCCGACGCGTTTTTTCGCATCGAGGCCGTCAGATTTCTTTGCGTCCTCTGCAGCACGGCCCGCGCCGCAAGGGCGTTACCTGATTTTCGGGCTGCTGAAAACCACCCCCTCAGCGGGGCGGCAGGGTGGTGCGTGCACCGTGGTTTCGCCCAGTGTCCACCGGGGAACATCCCGGCAGGGCGAGGGCGCGCCCTGTGTACAGCAGCCCGCCCGAGGTACCGCGGGCGGTGCTGGGGAGAGAGGGAGAGAACCGGCATCAGGGAGCCGTTTTTTACATCTGAGGCGGGACAACGCAAGCGCACTGCAGCCGGAACAGCTGCCGCCTCACCCGCCGCCGGCTCATCGAAGTCCCCGCCCGCACACAGGGGGCTTTCGTGCGTTTCCCGCCGCCGCTTTTTCCTGCCGTCCCCCTTTTCAAGGCAAAGAGGTGCACCGTGCACCGCAGTAAAAAGCGCAGGCCGGCAAAGACCGGTCTGCGCTTTTTGCTTTGTTATTTAGGCCGCGGTTATTCGCCGAGATAAGCCTGCCGGACCTTGTCGTCCTCCAGCAGCGCGGCGGCGGGGCCTTCCATCACGATCTTTCCGGTCTCGAGCACATAGGCGCGGTCGGCAACCGAGAGCGCCATCTGGGCGTTCTGCTCCACCAGCAGGATGGTGGTGCCCGCAGCGTGCAGCTCCCGGATGATCTCAATGATCTGCTCCACCAGCAGCGGCGCAAGGCCCATGCTCGGCTCATCCAGCATCAGCAGCGAGGGCTTTGCCATCAGCGCGCGCCCCATCGCGAGCATCTGCTGCTCGCCGCCGGACAGGGTGCCCGCGATCTGCCGCCGGCGCTCGGCCAAGCGGGGAAACCGGTGGTAGACATCCTCCAGCGAGGCGGCAAGCTCAGCTCCCGGGCGGGTATAGCCCCCCATCTCGAGATTCTCCTCAACCGACATCCTCGCGAAAATCCGCCGTCCCTCCGGCACCTGTGCCAGCCCGAGGGACAGCACCTTGTGCGGCGGGAGATGGCCAATCGGCCGCCCCTCAAACTGGATCTGGCCGGTCTTGGAGTGGTACAGCCCCGAAATGGTGTTCAGGATGGTGCTCTTGCCCGCACCGTTGGCCCCGATCAGGGTCACAATCTCCCCCTGTTTGACCTCAAACGAGATCTCCTTGATCGCGTGGATATTGCCGTAATAGACATTGATTCCCTCAACCTTCAGCATCCGGCTGCACCCCCCTTCCTGCCGAGATAGGCCTCGATGACCTGCGGGTTATTGCGGATCTCCTCCGGCGTGCCCTTGGCGATGATCTGGCCGTAGTTGAGCACCGCGATGCCCTCACAGATCCCCATGACCAGATTCATATCATGCTCGATCAGCACCACCGCAATCTGGAAGGTATCCCGGATCTTGCGGATATTCTCCATCAGCTCGGCCGTCTCGGAGGGGTTCATCCCGGCAGCCGGCTCGTCGAGCAGCAGCACCTTCGGTCCGGTCGCCAGCGCCCGGACAATCTCCAGCCGCCGCTGCGCGCCGTAGGGCAGGCTGCCGGCGGGGGTGTAGGCGAGGGACTCCATCCCGAAGATCGAGAGCAGCTCGAGCGCCTTCTCCCGCGCCGCCTTCTCCTGCTTCCAGTAGCTGGGCAGCCGCAGCACGGCCCCCGCCAGACGGTACTGCATCTGGCCCTGCATCCCGATCAGCACATTGTCCAGCACCGGCAGCGCCTTGAACAGGCGGATGTTCTGGAAGGTGCGGGCAATCCCCATCCGGTTGACCTCATAGGTCTTCTTGCCCCGGGTGTCCACCCCGCCGACCAAGATCTTGCCGCGGGTCGGCTGGTAGACGTTGGTCAGCAGGTTGAAGATGGTGGTCTTTCCGGCGCCGTTCGGGCCGATCAGGCCGCCGATTTCGGTTCTGCCGATGATAAAGTTGAAATCGTCCACCGCGGTCAGGCCGCCGAAATCGATCCCCAGATGCCGTGCTTCCAGCACCGGCGGGGTGCCTGCGTCCCGCTCGGGGATGACGCCGCCCTCAACCGGGACGAGTTTTTCTTTGCTTTTTGCCATCGGTCAGCCCTCCTTCCTTTTGGAGCGGTCGAAAAAGCCCCAGACCCGCTCCAAAATGCGGGACATCGAAAAATCATACTGGCCCATCAGGCCGGTCGGCTTGAAGATCATCACCAGCACCAGCACCAGCGAATAGGCCACCATCCGGTAATCCTCAAACGCGCGCAGCACCTCGGGCAGCGCGGTCAGGGTGATTGCGGACAGGATCGAACCGAGCATCGACCCCATGCCGCCCAGCACCACCATGACCAGAATCTCGATCGACTTCATAAAGCCGAAGGTGGTCGGCTGCAGGCTGCCCAGATACCCGGCATAGAGGCAGCCGGCGACCCCGGCAAAGAAGGCTGAAAGGGTAAAGGCCATCACCTTATAGTAGGTGGTCCGCACCCCGCAGCTCTCGGCAGCGATCTCGTTTTCCCGAATGGCGAGGATCGCCCGCCCGTGGCGGGATTTCATCACCAGATGGATCACAAGGCAGGTCAGCACAACACAGACGAGCACATTGCCGTAGCTGGTGATTTTGGGGATCCGCTTGAGCCCGGACGCGCCGTAGGTCAGCTTGAAGCCCAGCACCTCATCGATGTTGGTCAGCACGACCCGGATGATCTCCCCAAAGCCCAGCGTGATGATGGCCAGATAATCCCCCCGCAGCCGCAGCGCCGGGATGCCGATGACAATCCCGAAAACCGCCGCGACCAGCCCCGAGAGGAGCAGCGCCGCCGCGACCATCAGCAGATACTGTGCGCCCGACGCCTCCGCGGCATTCACCGCCTTGAGGAAGATGCCGCCGGTGTAGGCGCCCACCGCCATGAACCCGGCGTGCCCCAGCGGCAGCTGGCCCAGATACCCGGTCGCCACATTGAGCGAGACGGCGAGGATGATATTGATCCCGATCACCATCAGGACCTTGGTGACATAGCCCGACACCCCGCCCCCGTTGACATAGGCGGTCGACCCAAAGACCAGCAGCGCGATCAGCACCGTGTTGATGAGGTAGCGCACCGGCATGGGGATGGTCTTTCCTTTTGTCTGATTCATCTCCCGCACCTCCTCACACCTTTTCCTTCATCGGCTTGCCCAGCAGCCCGCTGGGACGCACCAGCAGCACGACAATCAGGATCGCAAAGACCACCCCGTCCTTCCAGACCGAGAGGCCGGCCGCCGAGACCAGCGCCTCGGCCAGACCGATGACGAAGCCGCCCAGCATCGCCCCGGGCAGGCTGCCGATACCGCCCAGTACCGCCGCGACAAAGGCCTTGAGCCCCAGCATCGAGCCCATGGTCGGGGAGGCCTGCGCATAGGAGGAGAGGTACAGCGCGCTGGCAACCGCCGCGAGGGCGGAGCCGAGCGCGAAGGTGAAGGAGATGGTGGTGTTGATATTGACCCCCATCAGCTGGGCCGCGCCCATATCCTCACTGACCGCCCGCATCGCGCGGCCGAGACGGGTCTTTTGGACCAGCAGGGTCAGCGCGATCATGATGACCACCGTCACCCCGAGGGTGACCAGCGCCGGGGTGCTGATGTTTGCGCCGCCAATCTTAAAGGTCGGCCCGCTAATCAGGGTGGGCACCACCTTTGCGCCGGCGCCGAAGATCAGCTGGAACCCGTTCTCCAGCAAGAAGGAGATGCCGATCGCGGTGATGAGCAGCGAGAGACGGGGAGAGGAGCGCAGCGGCGCATAGGCGACCTTCTCAATCACGACCCCAAGCAGGGTGCTCACTACAACCGCCAGCAGGATCGAGACAAACGGGTGCAGCCCGAAGCTGGTCATCGAGAGCCAGACCACATAGGCTCCTACCATAATGATGTCGCCATGGGCGAAGTTGAGCAGCATGATAATGCCGTAGACCATGCTGTATCCCAGCGCCACCAGCGCGTAGATCGAGCCGGATTGCAGCCCGTTGATGATCTGACTGAACAGTGTGGAGAAAAAAGCCATCTTCTGCGCCTCGCTTTCCCGCCGCGCGGTGCGCGGCATCCGTCTTTGAATTTGCCGTCGGGGGCGGCGCGCCCCCTGCCGTGAGATAACAAGAAACTATGCGGTGGGAGAATCCCTCCGCATAGTTCTCCTGTTTTGATTCTTCAGTTGAATCTGCGACCCCGATCAGAACATCTCGGTGAAGACCTCTTCGCCGTTCTGCAGCTGCATCATAGCGGCGGACTTGATCGGGTTGTTGAACTCGTCGAACTTGTAGGTGCCGGTGACGCCCTCGAGACCATCGGTGGCGGCCATCGCGGCGATGACGGCGTCCATATACTCCTCGGTGCCGGCCTCAAGGCCCTGCTCCTCGGCGGCGCTGATCGCGTTGACCATCAGCATTGCGGCGTCGTAGCCCAGAGGGGCGAACATATTGGGTACGGCCTCGCCGTAAGCGGCTTCATAGGCGGCCTCGAACTCCTCGTCGCCGGCGTAGGCCGAGCAGTAGACGGTGCCCTCGAGATCCTCAGCCGAGGCGTAGTCGGCAACACCGCTCCAGCCGTCGCCGCCCAGGAAGGTGCCCTCATACCCGACCTGACGGGCCTGCGTGATGATGGTGCCGTCGTCCTCATAGTAGTTGGGGCAGAAGACCACGTCGGGGTTGGAATTTGCGATGTTGGTCATCTGGGCCTTGAAGTCGACGTCGCCGGTGGCGTAGGCCTCCTCGTTCGTGACGGTGATGCCCAGCTCGGCGCACTTCTCGACGAAGGCGTTCTTGAGGCCCTCGGAGTAGTCGTTGCCGGTCTCAAAGATCACCGCGGCGGTGGTGGCGCCCATCTTCTCGGACGCGTACTCGGCCATCTTCTCGCCCTGGAACGGGTCGATGAAGCAGGCGCGGAAGACGTTGTCCCGGATACCGGCGCTCTCGTCCTCGGGATCCAGCAGGGTGACGCCCGGCGCAGTCGCGCTGGCGGTGATCTGCGGCATCCCGATCGCATAGGTCTCATCCGCAACCGCGAGGGTGGTGCCGGTCAGCACGCCGCCAATCACAGCGGTGACCCCGTCGTCCACCAGACGGCTGAACGCGGTGACCGCCTCGGTGGCGTCGCCCTTGTCGTCATAGGCGACGACCTCGATCTGCTTGCCGTTGACACCGCCCGCGGCATTGACCTCGTCGATGTAGAGCATGATGCCGTTCTTGACCGCGTTGCCGTAGTTCGCGTTTGCATCAGAGGTATTGGCCAGCAGGCCGATCTTAATGCTCCCGCTTTCCCCCGAAGCCGCACCGGATGCGGCCGAAGAGCTGCCCGCGCCGGAATCCGAACCGCCGCAGCCAACCAGCGACAGGGCCATCAAGACCGCCATTGCCATGCTGATAAACCGTTTCATACCCTTTACCTCCTGTTTTTCTTAAAATACTCACTCCGGCGGGGCTCCTCTCTCTCTTTCCCCTCCGCCGGGGAGATTGTTGCAAATTATAAGCCACCGCGCCCCCTGTGTGCAATAGAAGGGTTTTACAACATTTTGCTCAAAAAAAGTGTGCTCGTTTGGCGGTTGTATCTAAAAGTTTTTTCTTTTTTTTAAAATTAGACGGATTTTTGAAACAGTTTTGTAACATTTTCGGCCGGACTGACCCTTTGCCTGCATCCGCGCGCGCCCTTTTTCGGGGGTCGGAGGAGGGCAAAAAAAGACGCGGGCGGCTCTTTGCCGCCCGCGCCGCATCAAACTGCGCCGATCCGCCCGCATCAGCCGATCAGCGACTGAATGCCCGTCCAGACCACCGGCACCAGCAGCGCCGGCAGCAGGTTGGCCGTCTTGATCTTCGCGTCCTTGACGATAAAGTTGATCCCGATGCACAGGACCATCGCGTAGCCGACCATGCAGATCTGGTCCAGCAGCGCGCCCTGCAGGTAGGGCTCCAACAGCCCCGCCAGCAGGGTCAGCCCGCCCTGATAGAGCAGGATCGGCACCGCGCAGAAACAGACCCCCGCGCCCAGCGATGCGCCGAAGACAATCGCCGCGATCCCGTCCAGCATACTTTTGGCATAGAGGATACTGGGGTCGCCGTAAAGCCCGTCGTTGATCGCGCCGACGATGGTCATCGCCCCCACGCAGAAGAGCAGCGTCCCGCTGACAAAGGAGACGGCAAACCCCTCGCCGCCGACCCGGCGCTCCACCATCTGCCCAAAACGGTTGAGCCGCTCGTCAATTCCCAGCAACTCGCCGACGAGCGCGCCGATCACCAGACTGATAATCAGCAGCAGCTCGCCCGAGGAGGAGAGCCCGCCCTCCTCGGACACGGTGAACATCGCGCCGAGGATCCCATTGATCCCCAGTACCATGACCGCAATCCCCAGCGCCTTGTGGATCGACTCCTCCAGCGCCGGCTTCATCCCCCGCTTGAGCGCCAAGCCCAACAGGCCGCCCGCCACCACGGCGACGGCATTGACAATTGTTCCCATCATCTTGATCCTCTCCTCTTTTTTCGGCAGCCTGTGCCGTTTTTCTCTCCCTTTGCCGATCAGTTGACCGCCGTCCCGCCGGCGGCCTCAAACAGCCGCTCAACCGCCTGCCGCAGCGCGGCGTGCTCGGGTGCGGACAGCTCCGGGTCCCGCTGCTGCAGCGCAGCCGCCTCGGCGGCTGCGGTCTCAATCATCCGCGCATCGGTTGCCGCGTCCGCCACCCGCAGGGTGGGCAAGCCATGCTGCCTGCGCCCGAAAAAGTCCCCCGGGCCGCGGTGCTCAAGGTCATACTGCGCGACCGCAAAGCCGTCTGCCGTGCGGCAGAGAAAGGCCAGCCGCTCCCGCACCGGCTCGCTGTCGTTGTCACTGACCAGAATGCAGAAGCTCTCCGCCGCACCCCGGCCGACCCGCCCCCGCAGCTGATGCAGCGCGGACAGGCCGTACCGCTCGGCATTTTCGATCACCATCACGCTGGCGTTCGGGACATCCACCCCGACCTCCACCACCGTGGTGGAGCAGAGCAGGTCGATCTCGCCCGCGGCAAATGCGCGCATCACCTCGTCCTTCTGCTCCGGCTTCATCCGCCCGTGCAGCAGTCCAATCCGCCGGCCCGGCAGCAGCCGCGCGGCGACCTCTTCCTTGTAAGCGGTGACCGCCTGCAGCTCCGCCGTCTCGCCGCCCGCCTCCTCGCTCTGCTCGATCAGCGGACAGACGACAAAAACCTGCCGGCCCGCGGCGATCTGCTTTTCCAAAAAGCCGTACATCCGCCCCCGCAGCCCGCTGCCCACCGCCATTGTCCGCACCGGGGTGCGCCCGGGGGGCAGCTCATCCAAAATCGAGACATCCAGCTCCCCGAACAGCAGCAGGCTGAGGGTGCGGGGAATCGGGGTCGCGCTCATCACCAGCAGGTGCGGGTTTTCGGCCTTGCCGGCGAGCAGCCCCCGCTGGCGCACCCCAAACCGGTGCTGCTCGTCCACCACCGCAAACCCCAACCGGGCAAACTGCACCGCCTCCCCCAGCACCGCGTGGGTGCCGACGACCACCTGTGTCTGCCCCTGCGCAATGGCCTCAAGCAGGGTGCGGCGGGCCTTTCCCTTGACCGACCCGGTCAGCAGCGCCACCCGGATCCCCAGCGGCCCGAGCATCCGGTCCAGCGTCTCGGCGTGCTGGCGCGCGAGGATCTCGGTGGGGGCCATCAGGACACTCTGATAGCCGCACTGCGCCGCCATCGCCATGCCGGCGGCTGCGACCAGCGTCTTGCCGCTGCCGACATCCCCCTGCAGCAGCCGGTTCATCGGGGCCGCTGCGCAAAAATCCTTTTGGATCTCCTCCACCGCCCGCCGCTGTGCGCCGGTCGGCGCAAAGGGCAGCGAGGCGTAAAACGGGCCGGGGTCGCAGCGGGACATCGGCGCGCCCGCACTGCGGCTGCTGCGGCTGCGCAGCAGCTTCATCCCAAGCTCGAGGCAGTACAGCTCCTCAAAGGCAAACCGGCGTCGGGCACGCCTTGCCTCCTCCTGCGAGGCCGGCTGATGGATCCACCGCAGCGCCTCGGCCAGCGCCGGCAGCTTCCAGCGCCGGCGCAGCGGCTCCTCGAGCGGGTCGGCCAGTTCCTCCGCCGGCAGTGATGCCAGCGCGGCCGCAACCAGCTTTGCCAGATAGGCCGAGTTGATCCCCTGTGTCTGGTGGTAGACAGCGGTCAGCGGGTGGGGGCTGTCCGCCGGGATAAAGGCCGGCGCGGTCATCTCACGCCGGCCGAACCCCCCGCCGATCCGCCCATAAAACAGGTACTCCCGGTCAGGCTCCAGCTTCTGTGCCGCATAGGGGCTGTTGAAAAAGGTGAGGGTCAGCCCCGCGCCGTCGTCCCCCGCGTCCACCCGGTAGATGGTCCGTCCGCCCCGCACCCGGACCGGCGGCTGCCGGCTGTACACCGTCGCCCGCACGACACAGGGGGTCTCGTAGGGGGCTTCCAATACCCCGCAGGGGGAGGAGTAGTCGATGTAGTCCCGCGGGTAGCTGCGCAGCAGATCCTCTATGGTGAGGATGCCGAGCTTTGCCAGCTGGGCGGCGCGCTTTTCCCCGACCCCCTTGAGATACTGCACCTTATCGGTCCGTTTGAGCATCGGAACAGGCCTCCCTCCTTCGGCGCACCGCTTTTTCCTTTTTTTGCCCTCGCAGGCTGCGCAGGTCGTTGTAGACCGTCGCCTGTGAGATCTCCAGCATTTCGCAGACTTCTTCCACTGCGCCCCGGATCTCAAATGCGCCCCGTTCCTCCAGCCGCTCGAGCACGATCATCCGCCCCGCGCGGCTGCGCAGAGAAAACGGTTTTGCTCTTTCCACCTCGTCCAGAATCACCGAGCGGATCATCTGCCTTGGGCCGGCCTTCTTTTCCGGCATGGATTCCCCCAGCGGCCGTACGCCGCTCAGCTCCGACAGCAGGCGTCCTGCCTGCTCCAGCGCATCAAGGTCCTGATTGACGCAAACGACATAGCGCACTCTGCCCTTATCATCCCGGATAAAGAGGTTTGAGGCGCGCAGGGAACGCCCGTTTGAGGCGGACCGATAGCCAATCAGGCATCCGTCTGCGTCCGCACTCTCCGCCAACATCCGAATCGTCTGTGCATCATTGGTCGGTCCCGGTTTTCTCCCGGTGAGCCGGCCGTTTTGGACCACCAACAACTCCTCTTTCTCCAGATCATGGACCGCCACCTCCGCGCTCGGTCCCAAAACCCCGGCAATCAGTGCCGCCACTCCGCGCAGAAGCTCCGGGAGGTCATATCTCTCCTGTTCCATCGCTTTTTCCTCTGTTTTTGGCAGGAATTTATAATCTTTTTATAGATTTTTATAATAATATTATACCCTGCCCGTTAAAAAGTAAAGCCTAAACATAACTATATAAAAGGGGGAGGGGAGTCTCTTCCGCCGGATCAGAAAAAAACGGCCTTGCCGGCCATAGCGGACCGGCAAAGCCGTTTTTTCGATCATTTCAACTGCAGACGGAATTATTCCACGCTGATGATATAGTAGTAGACCGGCTGGCCGCCCACCAGACGGGTGACCTCGATGTTGGAGGAGACCTTGTCGGACAGCTGCTTGGTCAGCGCCTCGGCCTGCTCCTCGCTGACGTCGCAGCCCGAGATCACGGTGACAAAGCTCGAGTCCTTCTTCAGCATACTGCGGGCCAGCTTGGAGGCGGCGTGGTTGATATCCTTGTCGGTGAAGGAGAGCTTGCCGTTCTCCAGCGCGAGGATCTCGCCCTGCTTGATCTTGTGGCCCTCATAGTCGCTGTTGCGGGCGGCGAAGGTGACCAGACCGGTCGAGACCCGGTCGGCCGCCTGCATCATCGCGATGGCATTGTCCTCGGCGGAGAGGCTCTCGTCAAAGTTCAGCATTGCGGTGATCCCCTGCGGGATGGTGCGGGTGGGCAGCACGCCCACCTTGCGGTCGGCCAGCTTGACCGACTGCTCCGCCGCCATGATGATGTTCTTGTTGTTGGGCAGCACGAAGACGGTCGCGGCGGGCACGCTCTGGACCGCCTCGAGGATGTCCTCGGTGCTGGGGTTCATCGTCTGGCCGCCCGAGACGACCGCGCCCACGCCGATGTCGGTAAAGACATCCCGCAGGCCGTCGCCGGCGGCGACCGCCACAAAGCCG
>CALXBJ010000024.1 GCA_944386515.1 uncultured Pygmaiobacter sp. | reverse complement strand
AAGGCCGACTGGGTCAAGACGGTGGACGAATTTTACACCGATTTCGACAAGACCCTCAAAAAGGCCGAGCAGGATCTCGAGGGCAAGAAGATCAAGGTCCCCGACGAGGAGACCGACGAGGTCTGCGAGCTGTGCGGCCGCAAGATGGTCATCAAGACCGGGCGGTACGGCAAGTTCCTCGCCTGCCCGGGCTTCCCCGAGTGCAAGAACACCCGCCGTCTGGTGCAGGCGGCGGCCGGCGCCTGCCCGCTGTGCGGCAGCAGGATCCTGATCCGCAAGACCAAAAAGGGCCGGGTCTATTACGGCTGTGAGAAGAACCCGACCTGCGGCTTCATGAGCTGGGACGAGCCGACGGCGGAGAACTGCCCCAACTGCGGCAAGACCCTCTTCAAGCACGGGGGCAAGAGCGGCGAGCTGGTCTGTCTCGCCGAGGGCTGCGGCTTTTCCAAGCCGCTCAAGGGTTGACGGCGCCGGTGCGGGTCATCGGCGCGGGGCTGGCGGGCTGCGAGGCGGCCCTTCTGCTGGCCGACGCCGGGGTGCCGGTGATCCTGTATGAGCAAAAACCCCAGCATTTTTCCCCCGCCCACAAAAAGGAGGGCTTTGCGGAGCTGGTCTGCTCCAACTCCCTCAAGGCCGACCGGCTGGATTCCGCCAGCGGGCTGCTGAAGGCCGAGATGCGGCTGCTGGGCAGCCACCTGCTGGATGCGGCCGAGACCGCGCGGGTCGCCGCGGGCGGCGCGCTGGCGGTCGACCGGGACCTCTTCAGCGCCGAGGTCACCCGGATGGTGGAGAGCCACCCGATGATCGAGGTGCGCAGGGAGGAGGTCACAGACCTCGCGCTGGCGCGCGAGGGGCTGCTGCTGGTCGCGACCGGGCCGCTGACCGAGGGGGGCCTTGCCGCGGCGATTGCAGAGAAGACCGGGCAGGACAGCCTGTCCTTCTTCGATGCGGCGGCGCCGATTGTCACCGCCGAGAGCATCGACCGCACCAAGGTGTTCGCCGCCTCCCGCTACGGGCGGGGCAGCGACGACTATCTCAACTGCCCCTTTGATAAGGCGGGGTATGAGGCGTTTTACGCCGCGCTGGTCTCGGCCGAGCGGGCCGAGCTGCACGACGCGGACAAGGTCAACGTCTACGAGGGCTGTATGCCGGTCGAGATCATGGCCCGCCGCGGGGCGGATACGCTGCGCTACGGCCCGCTGCGCCCGGTCGGGCTGGTCAACCCGGCCACCGGCCACCGGCCATGGGCGAATGTCCAGCTGCGCAGCGAGGATAAGGAGAACAGCCGCTACAATCTAGTCGGTTTTCAGACCAACCTCAAATTCGGCGAGCAAAAGCGGGTCTTCTCGATGATCCCCGGTCTGGAGCAGGCCGAGTTTGTCCGCTACGGGGTGATGCACCGCAACAGCTTTCTCAACAGCCCGGCGGTGCTGGAAAAAGACCTCTCGCTGCGGTGCGACGGGCAGATCTTCTTCGCCGGCCAGATCACCGGGGTCGAGGGCTATATGGAGAGCGCGGCCTGTGGGCTGATCGCAGCGCATCAGATCCTGCGCCGCCTTGCGGGCAAGCCGCCGCTGGCGCTGCCGCTTGAGACGATGTGCGGCGCGCTGATGGCGCATCTCGCGAATGAGAACGAGGACTTCCAGCCGATCGGCAGCAACATGGGGCTGCTGCCCCCGCTGCCCGAGCGGGTGCGGGACAAGCGGCTGCGGTATGAGCAGATCGCTCTGCGGGCGGTCGATGCGATGAAGCAGTTCCTGCGGGACGAGGGAATCGCCGCAGCGGAGTAACAGTCAAGGGAGGAAACAGCATGAAGGTCATTCTGGACGCGATGGGCGGGGACAACGCCCCCAAGGAGATCCTGCTCGGGGCCGCCGCGGCGGTCAAGGAGCTGGGGGTCGAGATCATCGCGGTGGGGGACGAGCAGAAGATTGCCGCCTGCGCCGCCGAGAACGCGATCCCGATGGAGGGGATCCGGGTCGTGCAGGCGAGCGAGACCATCGAGATGTGCGATGATCCCACCAAGGCGATCCGGCACAAGAAGGATTCCTCGATGGTGGTCGCGCTGCGCCTGCTCGCCGCCGGCGAGGGGGACGCGCTGGTCAGCGCCGGTTCGACCGGCGCGCTGCTCACCGGCGCGACCCTGATCGTCAAGCGGCTGCCGGGGGTCAAGCGGGCCGCAATCGGCACCATCATCCCCGGCCAAAAGCAGCCCTATCTGCTGCTGGACTCCGGCGCGAACGTCGAGTGCCCGGCCGAGATGCTGGACTGCTTCGGCGTGATGGGCAGCGTGTACATGGAAAAGGTGATGGGCCGCGCCCAGCCGAAGGTCGCGCTGGTCAACAACGGCGCGGAGGAGAGCAAGGGCACCCCGACCTACGTCGAGGCGCACAAGCTGCTCAAGGAGGACCCGGCGATCCATTTCGTCGGCAACGTCGAGCCGCGGGATGTGCCGGTCGGGGAGGCCGATGTGGTGGTCTGCGACGGCTTCACCGGCAACGTCATCCTCAAGCTCACCGAGGGGCTGGCCAAGTTCTTCACCGGCGAGCTGAAAAAGATCTTCAAGCGCAACGCCGGGACGATGCTCGCCGCGCTGATGGTCAAGGGCGGTGTGCAGGAGTTCAAGGCGAAGCTCGACGCCGACGAGTACGGCGGCGCGCCGCTTCTGGGCATCAGCAAGGTGGTCATCAAGGCGCACGGCTCCTCCGGCGCGAAGGCGATCAAGAACGCGGTGCGGCAGGCGGTGACCTGCTGCGAAAACGGCATGGTGGACGCCATTCGGGAAAACATCCACCGGTAACAGCCATACAGGGCCGCCCGCATGGGGCGGCAGGGAAACCCCCGGAAAGGAAGGCCTTTCATGGAAGAAAATCTGCAAGGGCTCGAGCGGACGCTCGGCCATCAGTTCGCCAATATCCGGCTGCTTGCCACCGCGGTGACCCACTCCAGCTTTGCCAATGAGCAGCGGCGGGAGACCGAGTACAACGAGCGGCTGGAGTTTCTCGGCGACTCGGTGCTCTCGATTGTGGTCAGCGAATACCTCTTTGCCTCCCCCAAGCATCTGCCGGAGGGGGATCTGACCAGAGTGCGGGCGGCGCTGGTCTGCGAGAGCAGCTGCTGCGAGTTCGCCAAAAAGATCGGTCTCGGGCAGTACCTGCGGCTGGGCCGCGGGGAGGAGAACAGCGGCGGGCGCAATCGGGTCTCGCTGCTCGCCGACGCCTTTGAGGCGGTGCTCGGCGCGCTGTATCTCGACGGCGGGCTGGAGACCGCGCGCCGGTTCCTGCTGCCGCTGGTGCAGGCCGAGCAGGCGATGCCGGAGGACTATAAGACCCGCCTGCAGGAGATCATCCAGCAGAACCCGGAGGAGCGGCTGCGGTATGTCGTGACCAGCGAGTCCGGCCCCGACCACAACAAGCGGTTTGTCGTCGAGGTGCACCTCAACTCCAATGTCATCGGGCAGGGGGAGGGCCACAGCAAGAAGGCCGCCGAGCAGCAGGCTGCACGGGAGGCGCTGCGGCTGTTCGGGGACAGCACCGAGGACATCCCGCTGTGAAACAGCGCCGCCTGCCCTTTTTCATCCCGCACGAGGGCTGCCCCCACCGGTGCAGCTTCTGCGACCAGAGGGCGATTTCCGGCGCGCAGCGCGCCCCCGCACCGTGGGAGGTCGCCGAAAGATGCGATGCGCTGCTGCCCCCGCCCGGCGGGGGAGCGGGCTTTGAGATCGCCATTTTCGGCGGCAGCTTCACGGCGATCCCCCGCGGGGAGATGACGGCATACCTCGCGGCGGTGCAGCCCTTTCTGGACGCCGGGCGGGCGGAGGGGATCCGCGTCTCCACCCGGCCGGACGCGATTGACCCGGAGATTCTGGCGCTGCTCACCCGCTGCAGGGTGCGGGCGATTGAGCTGGGCGCGCAGAGCATGGACGACGCGGTGCTCACCCGCAACCGGCGGGGCCACACCGCGCAGCAGACGCGGGACGCCGCCGCGATGATCCGGGCGGCGGGCTTTTCGCTGGGGCTGCAGATGATGGTGGGCCTGCCCGGCGAGGAGGACCCGGTTTGCGCCGCGCAGAAAACGGCGCTGGCGCTGGCGGCGCTGCGCCCCGACACGATGCGGGTCTATCCGGTGCTGGTGCTGCGGGGGACCCTGCTCGAGCGGTGGGCGGAGCAGGGGCTTTACCGCCCGCTCACGGTGGAGCAGGCGGCAGAGGCCACGGCGCCGCTGATTGAGCTGTTCGAGGAGCGGGGGATCCGGCTGATCCGGGTCGGCCTGCAGGACGACGGCGCGCTGCGGCAAAGCCTCGTCGCGGGGCCGTATCATCCCGCCTTTCGCCAGCTGTGCGAGAGCGCACTCTTCCGGCGCGCGCTCACCCGGCTGCTGGCCGGGCGCAGCCCGGGGGAGTACAGGGCCCTTGTCGCGCCCGGTCAGGTCAGCACTGCGGTGGGCCAGCGGCGGGGGAATCGGGCGGTTTGTGCAGCGAGGGGATACCGGCTGACGGTGGCCCCCTGCCCCGCGCGGACCGGGCGCGAGATCCGGCTCGAGGAGCCGGGGCATCAAAGAGAATGTGAGG
>CALXBJ010000023.1 GCA_944386515.1 uncultured Pygmaiobacter sp. | reverse complement strand
CCGGCTGCTCCTCCATCTGGGGCGGCACCGGCGCGACCAGCCCCTACACCGTCAACCGTGATTCCGGCTACGGCGTCACCTGGGCCAACAGCCTGTTCGAGGACAACGCCGAGCACGGTCTGGGCCTTGAGCTGGGCCAGAAGTATATCCGTGACGCGCTCGCGGAGAAGACCCGCGCGCTGATCGCCGTCGAGTACTGCGACGCCGACCTGAAGGCCGCTGCGCAGGCTTGGCTGGACACCATGGACGACGGCGACGCCAACCTCGAGGCTGCTAAGAAGTATGCCGCCGAGCTGGCTGAGTCGGTCATCGACGGCTGCGGCTGCGAGGCCTGCACGCTGGGCCGTGAGATCCTCTCCAAGAAGGAGTACCTCTCCAAGAAGTCGGTCTGGATCTTCGGCGGCGACGGCTGGGCTTATGACATCGGCTTCGGCGGTCTGGACCATGTGCTGGCCTCCGGCGAGGACATCAACGTGATGGTCTTCGACACCGAGGTTTACTCCAACACCGGCGGACAGGCTTCCAAGGCCAGCCAGATCGGTCAGGTCGCGCAGTTCGCTGCGGCCGGCAAGGCCATCGGCAAGAAGGACCTTGCCCAGATCGCGATGTCCTATGGCTATGTCTATGTCGCGCACATCGCGATGGGCGCCGACTACAACCAGACCGTCAAGGCGATCAAGGAGGCCGAGAGCTATCACGGTCCCTCCCTCATCATCGGCTACGCCCCCTGCGAGATGCACGGCATCAAGGGCGGCATGGGCAACTGCCAGCTCGAGATGAAGCGCGCCGTTGCGGCCGGCTACTGGCACCTGTATCGCTTTGATCCGCGGATGAAGGCTGAGGGCAAGCCCGCCTTCACCATCGACTCCAAGGCGCCGACCGAGAGCTATCTCGACTTCATCAAGTCCGAGAACCGCTACGCCCGGCTGCAGATGGCCTTCCCCGAGCGGGCAAACGTCCTGTTCGAGAAGGCGGTCGAGAAGTCCGCTGACCGTTACGAGTACCTCAAGAAGCTGGAGACCCTCTACAAGTAAGAGCCTCTCAGCCGAATGAACGCTCCCTAAAAATTGGGCGCCCTCTCCGGAATTTCCGGCGAGGGCGCCCGTTTTTTGTTTTTCTTCCTCCGCGCACCGCGCGTTCAAGATTTTTTATTCATTGCTTTTTCCATTCCGCCTTTTGGCCGTATCAGCAAAGGAAGCCCGCAGGTTTTGCCTGCGGGCTTCCTTTTTTCTGATCTATGTCAGGGTCAGCGGGGCGATACCTATTCGGAACGGTGTCTTTGGACGCGTGTTTAAAGGACCGCCCGCGGCAAAAGCGGCCGAGCCGCTGCATTGCTGTTGCGCCAGACTTTTGTCGCTGACGATCCCCCGCCGAAATCAGGCGGTCAAATCCTGTCGCATCTCCCTGCCTGTTCTTTTTCAGGCTTAAATTGGCTCATCGAAGATCCCGCGCAAACCTTTCTTTGTATCCTCCAAGCCCTCTGCTGTGATTTAATCAACGTGCAGATCGCTAAGCGCCTGTTTTGCCTCCGCATCTCCCTGCTCAGCAGCCTTTTTAAACCAGTATATTGCTTTGGCTCTATCTGCCTGTGTACCTTTTCCAACCAGATACATCCCCGCGCAGATATATTGTGCCTTGGCATTTCCCTCTTCGGCAAGCAGCAGGAACCACTTCAGCGCAGATTCATAATCCTTTTTTCATACGCGCTTTCCGCCTTTGCTTTACGGATGGCCGTGATCATCATATGTGCGCCCACGCTCCCGGCTTCATCTGCTTTCTCGAACCAATGCAGCGCTCGATCCACATTGACCGGGAGCCCCAATCCCTTGAGAAACATATAGCCCAATGCACTCATCGCCTCGGCTTCCCCTTGATATACAGCCTTGTCAATCCAAATGAAAGCCTTGTCATAATCCTCTTCGACCCCTATGCCATACAGATACATCGTACCCGCATAATACTGTGCCTCCGCATTGCCCCGCTCACCGCTGGCGCAGAACGCTTTCAAAGCCTTTTCCAGATCCTGATTTTCACTGTCGTCATCGTAGTAGATTTTTGCGCAGTTCAGATACCCCTCCGCATCGTCCATAAGAGCGGCTTTTCTAAACCAATCAAGTGCCTTCTCCTCATCCTGCTGCGTACCCTCGCCGTCTTGATACATCTCTCCGCAGCGGAGCTGTGCGGGAACATAGTCTCTTCTTGCCGCTTCCAAAAACAGGTCCAGAGCCACGGCATACCTTTCCTCGTTGTATGCCCGCTCTGCCCGGGCAAAGAGGGAGGCGCATTCCGCCAGCCTTCTGGCTATCGCATTGAGCACCGCGCAAAGATAGGCCGAATAACGGCGGCCATCCTCCTCCCGCACCTGTCCGTCTTCATAGCGCAGCAACATGCGGCCGGGATCATCGGTTTTGACCGAGGCGCTTTTCAGGCCCATCAGCGGGACCGGCTGGCTGAAGCTTTTGCCGTACATGGCGTGATAGCCCAAAAGATACCCATCCCTGCCGGATTTTAACAGGGTCGTATCCATCAAACTGACCACATTCATCCTTCCGCAGTCGGGAGCATAGGTTTTACCGCATTTTTGACAGCACGCTCGCTAACCTTCGACCAAGGCAGGAAGTAAGGGGCTTTTTCGTGCGGTATATCCTCTATAGCGTGTAAAATAATGCTTTTCATCTCATGTTCTCCCCCTCTGATTGATGATTGAAAAGAAGGCAATCGCCCGCTGCCCGCATTCGCATTGCAATCCGCCTCATGCGCTGCGCGAAGAAACTGGCGGCGTACAGCAATCGGCAATTTTATTCTTTTGCCGGCAGAAAAACCGTGCTTCCGTCAGTAGAATAACAGCGGGGCAGATTTTGTGTCTATGTTAAATTCACACAAAAGATGGTCCTGAAATATAGACTATGTTCACAGGAAACCTCTCCGCAGCCCGTCATCCGGCAGCCGCCGCATGATATTTGCAGCTTATCGCCGTTAACCTGAAAGATATGCGTTTCTTTTCCGGCTGCACGCTTTTCTTTGCTTGACAAAACTATATCGCAGTGCTATACTCAAAACATAATATCGAACTGCGATACATCGCAGTAAAAAATTCAAAATTGTTGCTATGGGAGGGGACAGCTCTTGGATCCGCATCTCAAAAAAGTCTATGTCCCGATGACCGAGACCGCCTTTTACATCCTGCTGTGCCTGCGGCGGGAAAACCACGGCTACGGCATCCTGCAGCAGACCGAAAAAATGAC
Organism: uncultured Pygmaiobacter sp.; assembly: GCA_944386515.1. Lineage (GTDB taxonomy): Bacteria > Bacillota > Clostridia > Oscillospirales > Ruminococcaceae > Pygmaiobacter. The sequence continues at coordinate 14,251 of CALXBJ010000023.1, read as the reverse complement.
CGGCGGAGAGATCCGGCTCAGCCCGGGGACCCTCTACGGCAGCCTGTCCAAGATGGAGAAGGACGGGTTGATCGCATTTGTCCGGGAGGAGGAAAAGCGGCGGCTCTACCGGCTGACCGCGTTGGGAGAAGAGCTGCTGGCGCTCGAGAAAAAGCGAATCGCGCGGCTCTACCGCAATATGCAGGAGGCAAACTGAGATGAAGAACACCAAAACCGAACTGCGCTACTTCACCATTGCGGACTGGAAGGAGGAGGAGGCATACCTGCGCCGCCGCCATCAGGAGGGCTGGCGGTTTGAGCGGGTGAGCCTTCCCGGCATCTATCACTTTGTCCGCTGCACGCCGGAGGATGTCGTCTACCAGCTCGACTACAACCCCGAGGGGCTCTCCGACCGCGAGGGTTACCTGCAGCTCTTTCGCGACTGCGGCTGGGAGCATCTGCAGGACCTTGTCGGCTACAGCTATTTTCGCAAGCCCGCCGCCGCGATGCAGGGCGGGGAGGAGGAGATCTTCGGGGACGATGCCTCCCGCCGTGAGATGTTCCGCCGGGTGCTGCGCCACCGGCTGCCGCCGCTGATCCTGCTCTTCTTTGTCGCGGTCCTGCCAAATTTTTTCCTCTTTGCGCAGGAGCCCGTCATCCGGCTGCTCTTTGGGCTGCTCGGGGTGGTGTATCTGGTGCTCTTTTTCCGCTTTCTGCTCTGCTGGCGGCGGCTGCGCGGAGATTGACCCCCGGCCGGATGCCGTGGTAGAATGAGGGCAGAAATTGCGCGGGCGCGGCGGTTTTCCCTGCCCGCCGCACCCCAAAAAAGGAAGAGGGTATTCTGATGCTGGATGCAAAGAATGTAAAGATTGGTTTTATCGGTTTCGGCAATATGGCGCAGGCAATGGCGCAGGGCCTGCTGCTGAAAGAGGCGGTCAAGCCGGATCAGCTGTATGCCTGCGCGAAGAACTGGGAGAAGCTCTGTGCGAATACCCAGCCGCAGGGGATGCACCCCTGCCGCGACGCGGGGGAGCTTGTCGCGGCCTGTGATCTCGTCGTCGTCGCGGTCAAGCCCTACCTCGTCGCCGAGGTCCTCGCGCTGGTGAAGGAGCAGCTTGCGGGCAAGATCGTCGTCTCGGTCGCGGCGGGCAAGCCGTTTGCAGCCTATGAGGAGATCTTGGCCCCCGGCACCCATCATCTGAGCACCGTCCCCAATACCCCGATTTCGGTCGGGGAGGGGATTATCGCCTGCGAGAGCCACCACTCGCTGACTGAGGAGGAGTGGGCGCTCTTCTGCGAGGTCTTCGGCAAGGCGGCGCTGATTGTGCCGGTCGACACCGCACAGCTGAGCGTCGCGGGCACCCTCGCCGGCTGCGGGCCGGCCTTTGCCGCGATGTTCATCGAGGCGCTCGCCGACGGCGCGGTCAAGCAGGGGCTGCCCCGCGTCCTCGCCTATCAGCTGGCCAGCCAGATGGTGGTTGGCACCGGCAAGCTGCAGCTTGCGACCGGCACGCATCCCGGCGCGATGAAGGACGCGGTTTGCTCGCCGGGCGGCACCACCATCGTCGGGGTCGCGGCGCTCGAGCGGCGTGGCTTCCGCGGCGCGGTGATCGACGCGATTGATGAGATCGAGAACCGGTAATCTTATCCTTTTTGCCCCGTGCTGCCGCGGCTGAGGGCGGCCGTCTCGCACGATGCGGAGAAAGCCGCCGCCCTTTTAAAAGAATATGACGCCCCATCCCTCCGCGCAGAGCTTCCTGCACCAATGGGATGGGGCGCTTTTTTGGCCTTTTCCCTCTTTGGGACACCTTTCTCGGCGTCTTTGGCCCAAAAGGGAAATCTGCCGCGCGCTCCCTTTGCCATATGCCCTCTGCGGTGCGGGCAGGCGATCTTTTTTTCCTGTTTTCTCTATATGACAGATCCGTCACCTGATTTTTTTGCACGGGTGGTATAATACCTATAATAAATAAGGGGAGGGGAACCGATGAGATTACTGCTGGTGGAGGACGAGGATGCAATCGCCCGGCCGCTCGCGCTGCTGCTGCAGGGAGAGGGCTGGCAGGTCGACCGCTGCGCCGGGGTCGGCCCGGCGCTGGCACTGCTGGGGCAGGCCCAATTTGACGCGGCGGTGATCGATCTCGGTCTGCCGGACGGGGACGGGCTGGCCGTCTGCCGCGCCGCACGGGCGGCAGGGGAGTCGGCCGTCATCGTGCTGACCGCCCGGGCGGAGGAATCCAGCGCGGTGGCAAGCCTTGATGCCGGGGCGGACGACTATATCGTCAAGCCGTTCCGCGCGCGGGAGCTCATCAGCCGGCTCGGCGCGATTTTGCGACGGCGGGGCGGCACAGCGTACCGGCTCGGCACGCTTGAACTGGACGCTCTGGCCGCGCAGGTGCGCTGCGGCGGCGAGCTGCTCTTCCTGACCGCACAGGAATACCGGCTGCTGCTCTTCTTTGCCGCCCATCCCGGACAGCTGCTGACCCGGGACCAGCTGCTCAGCGCCCTCTGGGATCAGGGGGGCAGTTTTGTCAACGACAACACCCTGACCGTCACGGTCAAACGGCTGCGGGAAAAACTCGCCGCGCCCAATGCGCCGCGGATTGTCACGGTGCGTGGGATGGGTTACCGGCTGGAGGTGGACGCGGATGTATAGCAGGGAGGTCTGGCGGCTCTGCGGCTGGATGGCCGCCCTCACCCTCGCCGCCGCCGGCGCGGGCTGGTTTTTCTGGGGCGTTGGCCCCGCCGCGGCGCTGGCGCTGCTGGGCGGGCTGCTCACCGCCGCCGCGGTGCGCTTCACCCTTTTGCGGTATCAAAAAATCGCCGAGCTCTCCCGCTATCTCGCCGGGGTCTACGCCGGCGGGGAAGCGGCGGATATCCGAGACCAGCGGCCGGGGGAGCTTGGTGCGCTGAAGGATGACCTATATAAAATCACGGTGCTGCTGCGCCGGCAGGCGGACGACCTTGCCCGGCAGAAGATGTTTTTGGCCCGCACGCTGCAGGACATCGCCCACCAGCTCAAGACCCCGCTGGCTGCAATCGGCCTTGAGACCGAGGTCTGGCAGAGTCCCGGCGTCGACCCCGCCGAGAAGGACGGCTGCGCCGCCCGCGCTGCGGCGCAGGTTGAGCGGATGGACTGGTTGGTGCAGATGCTACTCAAACTCAGCCGGCTGGAGGCGTCGGCGGTCCCATTTGAAAAAAAGGCCCTCTCCGCCGCCGCATTGGCCGCCCGCGCGGCAGAGGGGCTGGGAGGACTTATGCAGCAGCGGGGGGTCGCCCTCTCCATCGACTGCCCGCGGGACGCCGTCTGCTGCTGCGATCCGGATTGGACCGCCGAAGCGCTGACCAACCTGCTCAAAAATGCCGCCGAGCACACCCCTGCCGGAGGCCGCGTGGCCCTCTCGTTCCGCTCCACCGTTCTCTTTGACGAGTTTGCGGTGGAGGACACCGGCGACGGCATTTCGGACAGGGCGATGCCGCATCTCTTCGAGCGGTTTTGGCGCGGCCCCGACTCCCCGCCGGGGTCGGTCGGCATCGGTCTGCCGCTGGCAAAGGCGATCGCCGAGGGGCAGGGGGGAGACCTGACGGCGGAGAATCTCCCGGGCAACGCCGGCAGCCCGCGCGGCGCGCGGTTTTCATTGCGGCTCTATCGGTGACAAAACCGTCATCCGGCAGTCACCTTGATGTCATCTGAGAGGAGTATCCTTTTTTCAGGGCAGGGGAGCGTATCCCCGCCAAATCCCCGGCCACAGGCCGGGCAAGGAGGAAAAAAGATGTCCTATTTAAAGGTAACCGATCTCTGCCGCAGCTTTGGCGAGGGAGAATCCCGGGTCGACGCGCTGCGCGGGGTCTCCTTTGAACTGCAGCGGGGGGAGTTCGTCGCGATTATGGGCCCCTCGGGCAGCGGCAAGTCCACCCTGATGCACCTGCTCGGCGGGGTCGACCGTCCCACCAGCGGCTCAATTGAGCTGGAGGGGGTCTCCCTCGCCGAGCTGCCGGAGGAAAAGCGCGCCCTCTTCCGCCGCAGGCAGATCGGGCTGGTCTACCAGTTTTACAACCTCGTGCCGCTCTTGACGGTGCGGGAGAATATTGCGCTGCCGCTGCTGCTCGACGGGCGCAGCCCCGCGCCGGGACAGCTGGAAAAGCTGGCCGAGACCCTCGAGCTGTCGGACAAGCTGGACGCCTATCCGCATCAGCTCTCGGGCGGGCAGCAGCAGCGGGCGGGCCTTGGCCGCGCACTGATTACCTGCCCGGCGCTGCTGCTCGCCGACGAGCCGACCGGCAACCTCGACTCGGCCAATACCCGGCAGGTGATGGCGCTGCTGCGGGGCTTCCACCAGTCGATGGGGCAGACCATCCTGATGATTACCCATGACCGGGAGCTGGCGCTGCAGGCACAGCGGATCCTGACCCTCGAGGACGGCCGGATTATCCGAAATGAGGTGAACCGATGAAGGCAATCTGGTTCATCACCGTCCGCCAGCTGCGGCGTGGCGGCTGGCGCAGCGCCCTCGCGCTCGGCGCGGCGCTGCTCTCCACCATCCTGCTCTCGGGCACCCTGCTCGGCGGGCAGGCGCTCTTTGACCTGCTGGTGGCCGACCCGGAGAATATGGGCCCGCTGGGGATTTTGGTGCGAAGTGCCGCGGGGGTTGTGACCGTCTTTCTGGTGCTCGCCACCGGGGTGCTGATCCGCAGCAGTTTTGCAGCATCCCTCGCCCAGCGGGTGCGGATGCTGGGCCAGCTGGCCAGCGTCGGGGCAACCCGCCGCCAGCTGCGGCTGAGCGTCTATCTCGAGGCGGCGGCGCTGGGCCTTATCGCTGTTCCGGCCGGACTGATTTCCACTCTGGTCGGCCTTGGAATCGCCTTTGCCTTTCTCAACACAAACGAGGCGTTTGTCGAGCGGTTCGGCCGGCTGGCGGTCCCCCTCTCGCCGGCGTTGCTCGGCTTTTGCGTCCTTGTCGCACTGGCTGACCTGCTGCTCGCCGCCCACGGCCCGGCGCGGCAGGCGTTCCGGGTTGAGCCGATGGCCGCGCTGCGCCGCCCCGCGGACGCGGGTTCTCCCCGCCGAAAACTGCGCTGGCACATCGGTGCACCGGCACCATCCCAGCTGGCCCGCCGCAGTCTTGCCCGGGCAGGAGCGCGTTTTCGCCCCCTCGCCGCCGGCATTGCCGCCTGTGTTGCGGCGCTGGTGGTCTGCACCGGCTTTATCGATGCGGTAAACCGCGCCTATGCGGCTGATGTCCCGACCTACCGCTATCGGTTGATGCTCTGGGGTACCGCAGGCACCCGTCCGGACACGATCCTTGAAGAGATCGGCAGCTGGGAGGAAAAGCTGCTCATCACCGAAGAAACCGAGTACCGGACTGAACCCGGCACCGCGATCATTACCTTTATTCTGGAGGATGAGGATTTTCGCGCCTGGTACGGCGCGCCGCTCGCGCCGCGGGAGGGCGAGATCCCCTGCGTCGAGGCCGCCGCAAATTCCAGCCTGCCGGCGGAGGAGACGGCGCCGCTCTACCAGAATTTTACCACCGTCCTCGTCGGCAGCTGCGATACCCCGCTGCCCTATGGCGCCGGACCCACGCCCTATACCGCGCAGAACTGCTCGATTCGGGTGACCAGCCGCAGCGCGATGGAGGCGGTCACCGGCAGCGAGAATTTTACCCCTCATGACCGCAATTTTCTGATTTTTGCCGACCCCGAAAGCGGCGCGGCGCTGACCTCGAAACTTCTCACCCTGCTCGACGGGGAGGGATTCTACCGGTATGCGATCTCCGACTGCACCCCCGGCTCGGAGTGGGCGCAGCGGCGGGTCGCCATCCCGCTGCTGCTGGGGGTCTTTTTCGGCGGATTCCTCGTGCTGGTGCTCGCCTTCTGCGCCGCAGGGGTGCTGGGTACGGTGGGCGCATCGATGGCGCTGCGCCGCCGGGAGCTTGCGCTGCTGCGCTCGGCGGGGGCGACCCTCTCCCAGCTGCGGCGGATGCTGGCGCTTGAGGCGGTCAGCTACACCGCCGCAGGGGTGCTGATCGGGCTGCCGGCCGGCCTGCTCTTCCTCTCGGGGGTGGGCAGCATCCTCTGGACCGGGCTGTTTTCCATCCTCTCCCCGCTGCCCATCCTCACCGCGGTCGGCGGCGCGGCGCTGGTCTGCGCCCTCGCCCTCTCGCTCAACCTGCGCGGCCTGAGACAGCTCTCGATCACCGAGGCGCTCTCCATCGGGGAATGACCCGCCGGCCTTTCTGCCCTCCCTTTCTCCGGCCCGCCCCTGCACCGCCCGGCGCCCTTGACTTTCCCATCCGGATCCGATAAATTAAAGGTAATCTGAGTGCAAGGGGGTTTTGCCGTTGAAAGGCCAAAAATGTATCCTGATGGGGATCTTCTTCGTTCTGCTGGGTCTCTATTGCATTGTTTTTACCTCCTCCTTTTCGGGATTTGCGGCGCTGGAGCTCGTCGGGCTCTTCTCGCCGCTGATCGGTCTGGGATTTGCCCTCGTCGGCTTTTTCTCAAAAAACAGCCCCTCCTGACCTGCCTGCATCTGAGCGGACATCCAAAATGGGATGCCCGCTCTTTTGTTTTGCAAAACGGAGCGGCCGCGCCGCCTTTTCCCGCGCATCCTGCACCCTCTCCGCCAGCCTTTGCCGGGGCGGATTTTTGGTTATCGGACTATCTCTGCGGGAAAGGATATGATATGATATGATAAAGAGGAAAAAGCATCTTATTTTCTGTTGGAGGGATCTCAATGAACGCCAAACGAGCCCAAACGCTGCTGCTCGACCTTGCCTACGATATCGCCGGCAGCCTTGTCTTTGGTCTGGGCCTGTATACCTTTGCCCGGGAGGGCGGCTTTGCAACCGGCGGCTTTTCCGGCCTCGGCCTGATGCTCAACCACCTGACCGGACTGCCGATTGGTACCCTGACCCTGCTGCTCAACATCCCGCTGATCTTCCTCAGCTACAAGACGCTGGGGCGGTGGTTCCTGCTCAAGACCTTAAAAACCATGGTCATCCAGACCCTCATCCTCGACCTTGTCATGCCGCGCTTTCCCACCTATCAGGGCAACCCGCTGATCGCCGCCCTCTTCACCGGCGTCCTGATGGGCGGCGGCCTCGGCATCATCTATATGCGCGGTTCCTCGACCGGCGGCAGCGACTTTTTGATCTTGTCCCTTCACAAGGTGCTGCCCCATCTCTCGGTCGGGCAGTTCTCGCTGATGATCGACTGCGTGATCCTGATGCTGGGCGCACTGGTCTATGGCAACATCGACGCGGCGCTGTACGGGCTGATCTCCACCTTCGCCTGCAGCCAGGTGATGGACCGGGTGCTCTACGGCGCGGGCAGCGGCAAGATGGCGATTATTGTCACCGACCACGGGATGGAGACCGCAAAGGCAATCAGCGACGAGATCGAGCGCGGTTCCACCCTGATTAAAGCGGTGGGCACCTACTCGGGCGACGGGCGGGACCTGCTGCTGTGCGCCTGCAGCAAAAACCAGATCTTCAAGGTCCGCGCCGCCGCCCATAAGGTGGACGAGCGGGCAATGGTGATGATTACCGAGGTGGACGAGGTCTATGGAGAGGGCTTTAAGCCACCGGAGAAAAAGGATTGATTTTTGTTTTTCGTCCCAGTTTTTCTGGGACGTATTTTTTTGTCCGCATTCCTCTGCGCCGCAAAAAGCTGGTCGGTTTCCTGTTTTTTGAACTGCGAAAAACAAGTTTTCCCCACTTTCCACAGAGTTTTCAACATCTGGGGAAAACCCGGCTTCTTTTTTTAACAATACAACATTTTTCCTGTGGAATACAAAATCCTGTTTTTCTGGTTTTTGTATATTTTGGTTTTTTATGGAAACTAAAAGGAATATTTTGGAAATTGATAATACCTTTTGTATACCGCGGCGCGCATCGAAATGTTGAAAACCCTGTTGAAAATGTTAAGAAGCGCGGTTTTTACTCTCCACATTTCCACATCGGCATCGTCTACACGGCATCCTGCAAAAACTGTTCGTTGAATCCGCCGCGCCGGATATACAAAAAATATCCGCCCTTTCGGGCGGAAAATACAATGAAAATCCAGCAAAAAAAATCCATATTGCCATCGGGTTTTCGGGGTCTGGGAAAAGTTTTCCGATGGTTTTCCACCAAAAAATCCACGCCGGCGCAGGGGAAACCCGCGCAAAATGGTGGAAATCCGCAGGGCAACGTGGTAAAATAGGGACATACCGAACGGGCAAAGCTGCCCGCAATAGCGTAAGGAGGCCACGTATTATGAAAATGATCACTGCTATCATCAATAAAGAGGACTCGAATGCGGTTTCTTCCGCGCTTACCAAGGCGGGCTTTTCGGTCACCCGACTCTCCACCACCGGCGGTTTTCTGATGGCGGGCAACGTCACCCTGCTGATCGGCGTGGAGGATGAGAAGGTCGACGAGGTCATCGAGATCATCTCGGAGCATTCCCGCCAGCGCAAGGAGATTGTCCCCTCCACCGCCTCGTACGGGGTCGGTGTCACCACCGCCTTCCCGCTGGAGGTCACCGTCGGCGGCGCGACCATCTTTGTGACCAATATCGAGCGGTTCGAAAAAGTCTGATGCTGGAGAAGCTACGCGGCAACGAGGCCCTGCGGGCAGATCTCTCGGCGGCCCTGTGCGCCGGGCGGCTGCCCCACAGCCTGCTGCTGTGCGGCGCGGACGGGCTGGGGCGCAACTATGCCGCCCACCTGATTGCGGCCGATTATCTTTTCCCCGGCGGCGGCGCCGGGGCAAAGGCGGTCCTTGAGGACCGCTGTCCCGAATGTTTGGTGGTCCGCTCAGAGGGTGCGGGGGATCAGATCCGGATCGACCGGATCCGGGCTGTCCGCGCCTCGGTGCGGGCCACCGGTCTTTCCGCCGAAGGGCGGGTCGCGCTGATTGAGGATATCCAGAAGATGCAGGCCCCCGCGGCCAATGCCCTGCTCAAGATCCTGGAGGAGCCGCCCGACGGGGTGCTGTTCCTGCTGACGGTGGACAGCGAGGCCGCCGTCCTGCCGACGATACGCTCCCGCTGCGCCGGCTACACCCTGATGCCGCTGGCGGAAGCGGACTGCACAAAGGCGCTCTGTGAGAGGGGATGCCGCGAGCAGGACGCCCTCTTTCTCTGCCGCGTTTACGGCGGCGCCTTGGGCCGCTGCCTTGCCGCCGCGGAGGATCCGGCGCGGATGGCGCTGCTGCAAAAGGCCATCAGCTTTTTTCAGCTCGCCGCGGCGCGGGATCTCTTTGGGATGCTCGCCGCCGCGCAGGAATACGAGGGAAAGGCCAAGCGGGAGGACGCTTTGACCTTTCTATGCGATCTGTCCGAGCTGTATGCCGCCGTTTTGGACGGCCGGCAGATCCCCGCGCTCGCCCCGCTCGCACAGGAGACCGCCGCGCGGGCGCTGCCCGAGCTGCTCTTTGCACAGCGCCGTCTGCGCGCCGCGGGCAATTTAAAGCTGATTTTTACCCTGCTGGCCACACGGCTGGCAAACGGATAATATTTCCCGCACCGGGGACAGGAGGGGAGCCCTTGCGCCATCGGCTCCCCGCTTTTGTGCTTCCCCGCGGCGGGACCGCCGGCTTTGGCCGGCCCCAACCTTCCTCTTGAAGCGCTGCTCAAATTCCGCCGCAGGGCAGCGGCACTGAAACCCTTTCCGCAGCGGCAGCGGCAGGAACGACCATGGCAAAAGTGATTGGCGTCCGGTTTAAGGCCGGGGGCAAAGCGTACTATTTTGATCCGGGGGATCTCGCGATTGAGCGGGACGATTATGTAATCGTCGAGACCAGCCGCGGCACCGAGTGCGGCGAGGTCTGTCAGGGCATCCACGAGGTGCCCGCAGACAGTCTGGTCAAACCGCTCAAGCTGGTCACCCGGCTGGCGGACGACGCGGATATCCGCCGGATGCGCCAGAACCGCGAGGATGAGACGAAGGCGTTTGAGATCTGCGAGGAGCGGATCGCAAAGCATCAGCTCGAGATGAAGCTGGTCGACGCGGAATACACCTTCGACCGCAGCAAAATCCTCTTTTACTTCACCGCCGACGGGCGGATTGACTTTCGCGAGCTGGTCAAGGATCTCGCGGGTGTCTTTCGGACCCGGATCGAGCTGCGCCAAATCGGGGTGCGGGACGAGAGCAAGATGCTCGGCGGGCTGGGCATCTGCGGGCAACCCTTCTGCTGCAGCAGGTTTTTGACCGATTTCCAGCCGGTCTCGATCAAGATGGCAAAGGAGCAGGGGCTCTCCCTCAATCCGACCAAGATCAGCGGCGCCTGCGGGCGGCTGATGTGCTGCCTCGCATACGAGCAGCCCGCCTATGAATATCTGTCTGGCATCACCCCCGGGGTGACCAGCTATGTCAAGACCCCCGACGGCGAGGGCACCGTCTGTGAGGTGAACCTCATCTCGGGGCAGATCAAGGTCCGGCTGGACAGTGCGCCGGAGATGCCGAAAACCTATCACCGGGATCAGATCATCATCCTGCGGGCGGCAACCAAAAAGGCCGGCAAGCGCAAGCCGCTCTCGGCCGCAAAGCAGGCAGCCCGCACAAGGCAGGAGCAGGCGGCCGCTAAGCCCGCCGCCCCCAAAAACACCGAGCCCAAAAAGCAGCCGCAGCCCCAACCGCAGCAACCGCCCGTCCCGCAGGCGGAAAATGAGGCCGCCGCTGACGGCGCACCCAAAACCGGCAGCCACCGCCGCCGGCGCGGCAAGCGGGGCGGCGGCAAAAAGCAGGACCCCGCGGGCGGCGCAAAACCCGATCAGGGCGCCCCGCAGGCAGAAAAAACAGAGTGAATACAGCGTCCCCGCCGGCAAAAATCCCTGCGGGGGCGCTTTTTTTCCGGCTTTTTCCCGCTGTTCGCCGCACCCTGCACGCAGGGGCAAAACCGGTCAAATTTTTCTTGATTATTTTGCGATTTATGATAGAATAGGGGTAAATGGAGGTGTTAAAACATGGCCTATAAGATCAGTGATTCCTGCATCAGCTGCGGTACCTGCGCTGGTGAGTGCCCCGTCGGCGCGATCGCCGAGGGCGACGGCAAGTACGAGATCGACGCTGGCGCCTGCATCAGCTGCGGCACCTGCGCTGGCGCTTGCCCGGTTGGCGCAATCGCCGAGGAGTAATTCTCTACATCCAAAAAAAGTCAGGGCGGGCGGTTTGCCCGCCCTGACTTTTCCTTTCTACCCAACCGGAGGGTGAAGATGGCGCAGCGAGTCAGCGAACACCGATTGGCGGGCGGGACCCCGGTCTATATCGATGAGGTCCACCGTTTTGGCACCGACGCAATGCTTTTATCTGAGTTCTGCGGGATCCACCGGCTCTGGACCGCCTGCGATCTCGGCAGCGGGTGCGGCATCATCCCGCTGCGCTGGCATGATATGGGGCATCGCGGCCCCTGCTGGGCCGTTGAGCTGGATGAGGCGGGTACCGCGCTGCTGCGCCGCGCGGCAGCGCAGGCGGGCGCGGCGCAGATTCACCCGCTGACCGCCGACCTTTGCCGCCTGCCGGACGAGCTGCCCCGCGGCCGATTTGACCTTGTCAGCTGCAACCCGCCCTACTTCACCGGGGGAAAGGTCTCTCAAAACCCCGCCCGGGGTGCTGCGCGCCATGAGCTGCACTGCACCGTTGCGGATGTCTGCCGCGCAGCGGCCGCGCTGCTGCGGGACGGCGGGCGGCTTTGCCTGTGCAACCAGCCCCGGCGGCTGGCCGACTGCATTGCCGGGATGCGGGAGGCGGGCATTGAGCCAAAACGGCTGCGGTTTGTCCGCCAGCGCGCCGGCATCCTGCCCTGGCTCTTTCTGCTGGATGGGCGGCGCGGCGGCAGGTCTGGGCTTGCGCTGATGCCGGACCTTATTCTGGAGGCGCCGGAGGGCGGTTTTTCTGCAGAATTGCTTGAAATTTATCACAAGGGTGCTCCTTCCTTCGCCCAAGAGGGCAAAGCGGCGCAGCCTGACCAGCGAGGAGGAGACAGCGATTGAGCGAACAGCAGACCGGGTGCGGCACCCTGTATGTGGTTGCCACCCCCATCGGCAATCTGGGGGACTTGACCCCGCGGGCCGCCGAGACCTTTGCCAAGGTGGACTTTGTCGCCGCTGAGGATACCCGGGTGACCCTGCGGCTGCTCAACCATCTGGGCCTCAAAAAGCCGATGATCAGCTACTATGAGCATAACCTGCGCCAGCGCGGGCAGATTATCCTCGACCGCATTCTGGCGGGGGAGAGCTGCGCGCTCTGCAGCGATGCGGGAATGCCGGCAGTCAGCGACCCCGGCGAGCTGCTGGTGACCGATGCGCTGGCGCAGGGCATCCCGGTGGTTCCCGTCCCGGCGGCAAGCGCCGCGGTGACCGCGTTGGCGGTCTCGGGCCAGCCGACCGGCCGGTTCTGCTTTGAGGGCTTTCTGCCGATGAACCGCCGCCAGCGGCGCGAGCGGCTGGAAGAGACCCGCACCGAGCGGCGCACCTTGATTTTTTATGAGGCCCCTCACAAGCTGACCTCCACCCTTGCAGACCTGCTGGAGTCCTTTGGAGATCGCAGCGTCACCCTCTGCCGGGAACTGACCAAGCTGCACGAGCAGATCTGGAAGACCACCCTCTCGGAGGCCCTCGCCTATTATACCGAAAATACCCCGAAGGGGGAGTTTGTTCTGGTGATTGCCGGCGCGCCCGAGCCCCAGCCGCAGGAGGACTGGACGCTGGAGCGGGCGCTTGATCTCGCGCGCCGGCGCATGGCGGAGGGGGCGGCTGCCTCCGCCGCCTGCCGGGAAGCCGCCGCTGCAAGCGGATTTGCCAAAAGCGAGATCTACCGGGCGCTCGCGTCCGAAAAGGAGGAATAACCGTTGCCCAAGCGAACAGAGCTTCTCATCGTCTCCGATTCCCACGGCAATCGCGACGGCCTGCGCGCAGTGCTGGCCGCCCATCCCAAGGCAAACCTGCTGCTTTTTTTGGGGGACGGCCTGACCGACCTGATCTCGGTACAGCAGGACACCCCCTGTCCGATGCTCTATGAGGTGCGGGGCAACTGCGACTTTGACAAGAGCGTCCCGGCCGACCGTCTGGTCACACTGGGCGGGCTGCTGCTCTTTATGACCCACGGGGACGGCTATCAGGTTAAGCTGACCACCGGGCCGCTGCTCCGGGCCGCCGCACAGCGCGGGGCCGACATCGTTCTGTTCGGGCACACGCACAGCCCCTATTACGCCTATACCGACGGGGTCTATCTGTTTAACCCCGGCTCGCTCAGCAGCCCCCGCGTGGGGCGGCCCACCTACGGGCTGCTGACCATTGAGGATGGACAGCCCGATTTCCATCACCGGGAGGTACCCAGATGAACCCGCACTATCTCACTTCGGTGGACTCCACCAACAGCTGGCTGCACCGCGAGTTAACCCATCTGTCAGACGGCGATGCCGTCTATACCGGCAACCAGACCGCCGGCAGGGGGCGCAAGGGCCATGTCTGGGAAAACCAGCCCGGCTGTGCGCTGTATTACAGTATCCTCATCCGCCGCCCGCTGGCCGACCCGTCAACCCTGCCGCTGCTCTCCTCATTGGCTGCCGCCGATGCGGTGCGTCAGCTCTGCGGCGCCGACGCGGCGATCAAATGGCCCAACGACCTGCTGCTTTGCGGCAAAAAAATCTGCGGCATCCTCTGTGAGAGTGTTCTCGAGGGGGAACAGGCCAGCTACATCTCCGGCATCGGGATCAATCTGGGTCAGGACCCAGCCTTTTTTGCGGAGCGGGGACTGGTTCACGGGGGATCCCTCTTCTCTGTGACCGGGGTGTCCTGTACATTAGAGCAGGCTGCACAGGCGCTGCATCAGGCGATGCAGCGCCGGCTCGCACCGTTTGCAGAGGGCGGATTTCCCGCTATCGCAGAGGAGTACCGCGCCGCCTGCATCAACATCGGCAAAGAGGTCTACACCGACACCCTGCGGGGAACCGCCGTCGGGGTGGACGACAGCGGGCGGCTGGTTGTGCGCACCGCGGCGGGGGAGACGGCGGTCTTTACCGGCGAGGTGACGGTGCACGGGATCTATTGAGCAAAATTTTCTCTGATTTTTCAAGACGCAAAAGGGCACGGGAGGATACTCCCATGCCCTTTTTTCTGCGCTTTTCCCGGATCACTCCGCGCCGGGCTGCAGATCTCCGACCGCCTGCAGAATCTCCTCTACCGTGATGCGGTAGAGCTTTGCCAGCGCAATCAAATTGGAGGTGCTCGGATCGCTGGCGCCCGTTTCCCTTAGTTAAAGATATTGTTGGGTATCTCAAGATGTGTCATT
>CALXBJ010000022.1 GCA_944386515.1 uncultured Pygmaiobacter sp. | reverse complement strand
ATCAGGTAGCTCTTTATCTTTGGAATAATGAAAACTGTTGCCAAATCGTTGCCACAGAGGGCATCAAGCCTTGGAAAACCCAGTAATCATGGGCTTTTTCGGGCCTCTGAAATCATTCCCACTCAATCGTTGCTGGCGGCTTTGTCGTGACATCATAGACGACACGGTTGACACCGGCGACCTCGTTGACGATCCGGCTGCTGATCTTTGCCAGCACCTCGTAGGGGATCCGCGCCCAGTCGCTGGTCATGCCGTCCACGCTGGTGACCGCACGGATCGCGACCGTGTGGTTGTAGGTGCGCCCATCTCCCATGACGCCGACACTGCGGATATTCGGCAGGACGGTGAAGTACTGCCAGATCTCGCGGTCCAGACCCGCGCGGGCAACCTCCTCCCGGAGGATTGCATCCGATTCACGGATGATAAACAGCTTGTCCTCGGTGACCTCGCCGAGGCAGCGGATTGCAAGGCCCGGGCCGGGAAACGGCTGACGGTTGACGATGTAATCCGGCAAGCCAAGCTCGCGTCCGGCCTGACGCACCTCGTCCTTGAAGAGCAGCCGCAGCGGCTCGAGCAGCTTGAACTGCACATCCTTGGGCAGGCCGCCGACATTGTGGTGGCTCTTGATGACCGCCGCGTCGCCCGCGCCGCTCTCGATGACATCCGGATAGATGGTGCCCTGCAGCAGGTAGTCCATCTTGCCCAGCTTTGCCGCCTCGGCATCAAACACCCGGATAAACTCACTGCCGATGATCTTGCGCTTTGCCTCCGGCTCGGTGACACCCGCCAGCTTGCCGAGGAAAAGGTCTTTTGCGTTGACCCGGATGATGTTCATATCAAATTCTTTGGTGAGGGTGTTCATGACCTGATCGCCCTCATCCTTGCGCAGCAGGCCGTGATCCACAAAGATGCAGGTCAGCCGGTCGCCGATTGCCTTGTGCACCAGCACCGCCGCAACGGTCGAATCCACACCGCCGGACAGCGCGCAGAGGACGCGCCGCTCCTCGCCGACCTCGGCGCGGACCTTTGCGATCGTCTCCTCGACAAAGCCGGCGCTGGTCCAGTCGCCGGTGCAGCCGCAGACATCATACAGGAAGGCGTGCAGCAGCGCGCTGCCGAACTCGGTGTGCTGCACTTCGGGATGGAACTGCACCGCATAAAGCTGCTGCGCCGCATTTTCCATTGCAGCAACCGGGCAGCTCTCGCTGGTCGCCGTCACAACAAACCCCTCGGGGATCGTCTCAATCTGGTCGCCATGGCTCATCCAGCTGTTGCCCTGCTTGACAATGCTGCCCATCAGGCCGCCGTTTGTCGTAATCGGCACACGGCCATACTCCCGCGCGACCGGCGGCACCACCTTGCCGCCCAGCAGATAGGCCATCAGCTGGGCGCCGTAGCAGATGCCCAGCACCGGGATGCCCAGACGGAAAACCTCCGGGTCAAGGGTCGGGGCCCCTTCCTCATAGACGCTGGCCGGGCCGCCGGTAAAGATGATGCCCTTGGGCTGCTTGGCCTTGATCTCCGCCACGGCCTTTTGGTAGGGGACAACCTCACTGTAGACATTGTTCTCCCGTACCCGGCGAGCAATCAGCTGATTGTACTGCCCGCCGAAATCGACGATGATAACAGTCTCTGACATGGCATTCGCTCCGTTTCGTTGACTTGATTTTTGGATCATTCGAGCAATATAGCTTTAGTATAGCATATCCTTACAAAAAACGCACCGTTTTTATCTGCAGCAGTGCCGCGCTGCTGCGGATTTTCTTTAAGAATAAAGATTAAACGTAGAACTCCTCTTTGGTGCTGCGGAAAAAGAGCTTTTGGAATGCGGCATCCGCGGGGACCTCTTCGTAGAGGATTGCGTACACTGTCTCGCAGATTGGCAGCTCTACCCCGTATCTTTTCCCGAGCTGCACCAGCGCCTTTGCGGTCGGGACGCCCTCGGCGAGCAGGGTATAGGTCTCCCCTTTTACCACCGACTCGCCAAACTGCCGGTTGTGGCTGTGCGGGCTGAAGAGGGTCGCCTCATAATCCCCCAGATGGCAAAGCCCATAGGCGGACAGCTCGTTGCCCCCCATCGCCCGAATCAGCCGCGCAATCTCCCGCGCACCGCGGGCCATCAGCGCCCCTTTCAGGCTGGAAAGGCCCTTGCCGTCCAGCATCCCGGCGGCGATGCCCATGACATTTTTCGCCGCGGCGCCAATCTCGGTGCCGACGAGGTCCGTGCCGATGTACAGCCGCAGCAGCTCACTCTGGAATTGGTCAACAATCCACTCGGTCAGTGCGCGGTCCTCTGAATCCACCACCATGCAGTTGGGAATGCCCGCGAGGAAATCCTGAACATGGCCCGGTCCAACCCAGACCGCAAGGCCGATCTTCTGCGAGATCTCTTCCCGCATGATCCTGCTCAGGCGCTCTCCGGTTTCCTCCTCCAATCCCTTCATGCAGAGAATAAAGGTTTTGCCCTCCACCGGATAGGTATTGATCCGCTGCGCAAAGCTGCGCAGCTGCTGGGCGGAGATCGAGATCACAATCACGTCGCTGGCATCCAGCGCCCTGCCGAGATCCTCCTCCAGCTCTACCGAATCCGGAAGGGTCAGATAATCGTTTTTTCGCGTCTCCCGCAGTCGTTCAAAACTGCGGGATCCCTTGCGCCCCCACAGCACGACATGGTGCTTTCTGCTGTGAAAACACGCGAGAAAGGACCCCCAACGGCCGCATCCTAAAACCGTACAATTCATTGCGTTCCTCCTAAGCTGATTGCCCGCTCCATATTTTCCCTGTTTACTGCTGCGCAGAGGACGAAGAGCCTGCGCTCTCCGCTGACGCCTCCCCGGCAGGCAACTGCAGATTCCCTTCCTCCTGTGCAGCGGAAGAATCCTCCGGCGCTGCGCTCTCGCTGGGCGTCGGGGTTGCACTCGGCGTCGGGGTTACACTCGGCGCCGGGGTTGCACTCGGCGCCGGGGTTGCACTCGGCGTCGGGGTGGGCGTCGGCGTCGGGGTCGGAGAAGCGGACGCAGAGGGCTGCGGCGTCTCCTCCGGCACATAGGGCGGATCAATTCTGGTCGGCTGTGCGCTCAGTGCCGGGCGGCGGTCCTCGGTGAAATAGCTGTGGGTCCGCACATACCGCACCACCGCCTTCGCGCCCGCTGCGGTGAGATGGATGCCGTCCGCCTCCGCATACGCGCTGCGCAGATAGCCGTCCGAGCCTTTAAGCGCCTGCGCCGTGTTGAGGAAGGGCAGCTCCCGCTCCTCTGCGAGCGCAAGCAGCGCCTCATTGAAATCGTCGATTGTCTGCTGGGTGCTCTTTGCGCTGCTGTGGCTGCTGCCCACCGGCGGCCCTGCGGCGATGATGAGGTCCGCATAGGGATACCCCTCCTGCAATGCGTCGATCGCATCCTCATACGCCGCGATAAACTCCTCGGTCGTCATATCGGTGTTGTTGGTGCCGAAGGTCATAATCATCCGCCTTGGCTGCAGCAGCGCCGCGGCGCGCGCCATTGTCACCGGCTGTGCGTATTCCGCAAACCAGATGCAGCTGCTGGTCGGCACGCTTTGGACACCCATGCCCACAACGGCCGCCATGCTGTTCATCTCGATCTCGCCAAAACCCTCCAGCCGCACCGTGTTGGAGTCGCCGAGAAACAGGGTTTCCTCAAGATATTCCTCCCCTGCATCCTCCGTCTCCCGCAAAACCGCATCCGAGACAATCTCCTCCTCCCACTCATACTCCTCATAGAGTTCTGAGCCGGAGGAGCCGTCGCTCCCCGCTGTTCCCCCTTGCAGGGAAACGCCTACGAGGATTCCGACCGGGACCAGTAGGGCGAGCGCCAGCGCCGCGCAAATCAAGACCGTGCGCCGGCGCTGGGCGGCGGTCAGCTTATCATAGTTTTTCACCATCGCCGCCAGTCCCGAAAACCACCTGCACAGGCGGGCAAACGGGCCGGGGGCCGAATGATCTCTGTAAGACAACTCTCAAGAACACCACTTTTCCGCTCGGGGGAACCCGCCGGTCACCGAGCCTGATTTAGAATAAACTGTCCGACCTCATCAGGGCTGGACACCAGAGCGAGATGCGGGCAGGCAAGCAGCTCTTCCCTGCTGCCGTAGCCATACAGCACCCCAATCGCGTCAATCCCCGCCGCGGCGGCGCCTTCGAGGTCATCCTGACGGTCTCCGACCATCACACACTCCGAAGGTGCAAAGCCGCCCTGCGCTATATTTTTGCAGATGACGGCGGTTTTATCCGAGATGCCGATCTCCTCCTCAGTCCCGCCAATCCAGTCAAAGCGATCCGCAAGGCCAAAATGCGAAAGAAAGGTCTCCGCAGTCTTTTTGGGTTTCGCGGTGGCAAGCGCGACAAAAAGCCCTGCCTGAGACAGCTGTTCCAGCAGCTGCGGGATTCCGTCGTAAATTTTGGCATCAAACAGCCTGCCGCCGCGATAAAGCGCGCGGTAGGTGCGCACCCCCTCGTCCACCTGATCCGGCGGCAGATAATCCGCAAACATCTGCCGCAGCGGCGGCCCCACATATTTTTGAAGCTCCGCCCTGTCCGCATAAAGTCCGAATTTTTTCAGTGTCTCCTGCATGGATCCCAGAATCCCGGGCGCCGAGTCCGTGATTGTGCCGTCGAGATCGAAAAAGACCGCGCGATAGTTCATGACACACCTTCCCGCAATTTGATTTTCAGCGGAACCAGTATAGCACGTTCCGGGGCCAGTGGCAAATCGGCCCGCTGCAAAGCCCCACCCGCCGCAGCCCGCTGCTGGAGCTGGGCGCCGCCTTTACTCCTGTGACAGCATATCCCGTTTTGGTGTTAAAGCTGTGTGAAACGGCGCTGTTTGAGGTTACTCGCTCAGGTTTGCCGGGCCAAAACCAAATGGCAGCAGCTCACCGAGGGTGCGCTCGATATAATCATCGGCGCTTTTTGCCATGATGACAATCAGATCATCCCCGCCAAACTCATACAGCGCCTGCCGGCAGACGCCGCAGGGTCCGGTGACCAGCTGGTTCACCTTTCCCTCCATGCTGCCCACGATGGCGATTGCATCAAATTTCCGCTCGCCCTCGCTGACCGCTTTGAACAGCGCAGTGCGCTCGGCGCAGTTGGTGGGGGTATAGCCCGCATTCTCAATATTGCAGCCGGTATACACCTTTCCGCTCTTTGCGAGCAGCGCCGCGCCGACCCTGAAATGAGAATAGGGCGTGTACGCCTTTTCCCTCGCCTCAAATGCCTGCTGGATCAATGCCTGCCGATCAAACTCTTTCATGCTGCAAATCTCCTTTCCTTTTGCTTTTGCTGTTTTCCCCTTTGCAGGCGCTACCGTCCGCAAAGGGCCAGATTCCTTTTCAGCTTTCGGGATCGCGCTTTGGCGCGGCGGCGGTAGACTCCCGCACAATCAGGCGGGGGCGCAGCATCACCCGGGAAATCTGCACCCCGTCCGCGAGATGGCGCAGAATCCGCAGCGCGATTTTCCCCATCTGAAGGCTGTTCTGCGAGATGGTGGTCAGCCCCGGCGTCGAGTAGCCGGCCAGCGGGATCCCATCATAGCCGATCACGCTCACCTGCTGCGGGACGCTGATCCCCGCGGCGGCCAGCTTCTTCATCGCGGCGAGCGCGATGAGGTCGCTGCAGCAGATCAATGCCGTGGCGCCCTCCTCAACCAGCTGCAGCACCAGCGCGGGGTCATAGTCCCGGTGGAACCCCGCATAGGCCGCGGGCGCGTCCGGGTCGGCGCCATACCGGCGCAGCGCGGCATCAAAGGCCTCCTTCCGCTCCCGTGTGATGCCAAGCTCCCGCTCCCCGCCGAGGAACCCGATCCGCCGGTGTCCCAGCGCGGTGAGGTGCGCCACCGCGTCGGACATCCCCACCGTATTGTCGGTGCCGATGTGGGCGGTCAGCATCGAGTCGTAGTCATGGTCCAGCAGCACCGCCGGCCTGCCGACCTGTTCAAAGGTGTCGGCAAAATCCGGCGCGGGGCGAAAGCCCAGAAAAAAGCTGCCCAAAAAGCCGGGCTGCTCGCTGATACCGCGGTATTTGGCGTCAAAGTCGTCCCCCTCTCTGACCGGGATCACCTGCATCCCGATTCGGGCGCTGGCCGCCTCCGCCTGAAATCCCAAGAGCACCTCATGCCCAAACAGGTTGACGCTCTCATACTCCTCCCCCGCAGTGAAAACCACCATGCGCCCGTTCTGGGCCGGCTGTTTCCTGCGGATTTGGTAGCCGAGCGCCGACGCGCAGCGCAGCACCTTTTCCCGCATCTCGGGGCTGATGTCGGTTGCATCCGAGAGCGCCTTGCTCACCGTGCTCTTCGCGATGCCAAGGCATCGGGCAACATCTTCAATGGTGACCTTTTTCTTCTCCATATGCTCCCTCCTGCACAGCCCTCACAGCCGGGCGGGCAAGGTCAGATAAAATCCCAGCAAGAACAGCGTCTCGGCTACCAGCACCACCGGCACCGTGATCCGGAACCGGCTGTCCCTTGTCTTGTGGTGAAAAAACAGCATCCCCGCCATCATCCCTGCCGGGCCGCCGGCGACCGTCAAGAAGAGGAGCCACCGCTCCGGGATGCGCCACTCCCCGCGCACCGCCGCGCGCTTATCGCAGCCGCAGAGCATAAAGGTCACCAGATTGATAACGATCAAATAGCAGACTGTAAATGTATCCAATACAGCCACTCCTTTTCTTTTGCTTTCCTATGTCAAGTATATCAGAAACCCGTTTGTTTTCCAATCCGTGGGGCGGATGCGCCGCAGATGCAAGACTTTTTTGTTTTTTTCAAAAAACTATTGACTTTTTGTGTGGTGATATAGTAATATATAAGACGCAGCTCAGAAGGGTATTAAGATAAGCGCCCGTAGCTCAGGTGGATAGAGCAACTGCCTTCTAAGCAGTGGGCCAGGGGTTCGAGTCCCTTCGGGCGCACCAAATATGGTGGGTGTAGTTCAGTTGGTTAGAGCACCAGATTGTGGATCTGGGTGTCGTGGGTTCGAGTCCCATCTCCCACCCCATTGATGAAAAAAGCGAATTCCTTTTGTGAGTTCGCTTTTTTCTTTAGATTGGGCTGTCGCCAAGCGGTAAGGCACAGGACTTTGACTCCTGCATCCGCTGGTTCGAATCCAGCCAGCCCAACCA
>CALXBJ010000021.1 GCA_944386515.1 uncultured Pygmaiobacter sp. | reverse complement strand
GGGGGTTCTGGGCCGCTTTTACCCGTCCTTCTCCAGCGACTACGGCTTCACCGGCATCTCCATCGGGATGCTGGCCAGCAACAACCCCATCGCGGTGGTGATCTTCGCGATCTTCTTCGGCGGCCTGACCTACGGCGGCCAGCAGCTGGAGGCGAACTCCACCATCTCCAGCGATCTGGTCGGGGTCATTCAGGCGATCATCATCATGTGCATCTCCGCGGACTTTATCTCCCGCCATGTAAAGCGCGCAAAAAAGAGCAAAAAAGCAAAGGGGGCGCAGTAAATGGAGACGATGGTCTTTTTGGAAAACGCGCTGGAAACTGCGTTTAAATCCCTTCCGCCGCTGGTCTTTGCGGGTCTGGGCGGCATGATTACCGCAAAGGTCGGGATGCTGAACCTCGGCCTTGAGGGCATGATGCTGATCGCCGCCTTTACCGCCGCAATCACCGACCACTTCACCTCCCAGCCGCTGGTCGCCCTTTTGGCCGCGATGGCCGTCTCCTCCCTGCTTGGGTGGATCTTCGGGCTGTTCAACATTCGGTTCAAGGTGAACAACATCATCATCAGCGTGGCGCTCAACTCGCTGGGGTATTCCCTGACAAAATACCTGCTCAAGGCGCTGTTCGGCGCCAGCGGCTCCTTCACCTCGCCGAATATCGTCAAGCAGCCCACCGTCCGCCTTCCGCTGCTCGACAGCATCCCGGTGCTGCGCGCGCTCAACGGCCAGTCGATCATCTTCTGGCTGGGGCTGCTGGCGGTCGTGATCCTGATGTATGTCGTCAACAAGACCCCCGCCGGGCTGCGGCTGCGGGCGACCGGCCTGAATGACGCCGCCGTCAACACCGCGGGCGTCAGCAGCGACCGGATCAAATACATCGCCTGCACCCTCAGCGGCCTGTTCTGCGGCCTTGGCGGTGCCTACCTGTCCACCAGCTACCTGTCCCTCTTCACCGCGGGCATGACCTCCGGGCGCGGCTATCTGGGCAACATCGCCTCGGTGCTGGGCAACCGGACCGCCGGGGGCACCTTCCTCGGCGCGCTGCTCTTCAGCGTGACCGACGGGCTCACCATGAAGATACAGACCTACGGGTTCCCCTCTCAGCTGATTCAGCTGATCCCCTATGTGGTCGCGATGCTCTGCCTCATCATCATCGCGGTGGTGCAAAAGGCCCGCCTGCGGGGCGAAAAGCGCCGCTGATTGACCCCTGCCGTTTGAGGGAAGCGGCGGCTGTGCCTTTTTTCTCCTTTTTCTTGCAGCCCTGCCGCAGACCAAGACGGCGGGCGGCAGACCGAGCTTTGGTCGCCCGGCTTGCCGCCCGCCGTTTTTTTATCCGGATCTTGGGCCGTCCGCCCTCAGGTCACGCGTTTTTCTCGATGTACTCCCACAGCGCCTGATACTGCGCGCGGTCAAGGTGGATCTTGCCCCGCTTGACCGTGATCCGCCCCTGCTTGCTGAAGGAGGTGATCGCGCGGTCCACCGTCCTGCCGCTGCAGCCGATCGCGCAGGCAATCTCCTGATGGGTATCCAGCAGCCGCACACTGCCCGCATACCCCGGCGGATAGCAGGAATTGGCGTAGATCTGATAGAGATACTGCAGGTGGAGCGCCAGCCGGATGTCGGTGCTGTGGGAATTGCTGCTGCTCACCACCGCCCGCTGCCTCCAGGAATGGGAGAGGATCTTCTTGAAGATGACCATTAAAAACTCTGTTTTTTCCCTTCCCCATCGGTGGATCACCTTTTTGGGGATCTTGAGCGCGGTCACATCCGATTTTGCCCGGATGCTGATGGTCCGCTCCATCAGCGTCTTTTCAATCGCCTCGGAGAAGCCGACAAAGCTGTCCTTTTCGAGCTTGGTCGGCACATAGTAAAGGCCGTCGTTTTCCTGATCCTGCACCGTGGAGCAGACCCCCTCCCCCACCCCTTCCAGCAGATAATAGGCGGCGTTGTCGTCACAGTTTGCCTCCTTCATCAGCAGCTTGCCCGCGGGGAAGCGGCAGATGCTGAGCTGTTCAAAATCCTTGTCGCTCAGATGCGGGGAGAAAAAATCATAGGCCGTCTTATACGCAAGCAGTTCCTGCCGCCGCAATGATGCCGCCCCCCTCCGCATACAAATCTTTTTTTAAGTTTACTCTCATTTGGGACCGGTTGCAAGCGCCCGTGCCGCCGCAGAGGCCGCCGTCTGCGCATTTTTGCCCGTTTCCTTGTTTGACGCGGAGAACTTTGCTATACTATAACTTATATTGGATACAGGATTTTTCGACAGTTTTCTTCTCTGAAATTCCTTTTTATCCTTCAAAAAACGCACGCCGGCGGCCGCATCCCTTTTCCGCCGCCGGCAAAGGGGGATTTTCATGTTTGCGGACACCATACTGATCGTCGACGACGATGAGTTCAACCGGGGGATTTTGAACAACCTGTTCTCCCCCTACTATTCGGTGGAAGAGGCCGAAAACGGGCAGGTCGGGCTTGACCGGATCCTCGCCTCCGACAACCGGTACTGCGCCGTCCTGCTCGACGTCGTCATGCCCCAGATGGACGGCCTCGAGGTGCTGCGCCGGCTGAACGATCTGGGTTACCTTGAGCGGCTGCCGGTTTTCCTCATCACCGCCGAGGCCGGCGAGGACACGATGCGGGCGGCCTACCGCCTCGGGGTCATGGACGTCATCAGCAAGCCGATCATCCCCTATATCGTGCTGCGGCGGGTCAATTCGGTTGTGGAGCTGTTCCGCGCCCGAAAGCGGCTTGGCGATGTGGTCCAGCAGCAGCACAGCCAGCTGCTCGATCAGGCGCAGAAGATCATCGAGCTCAATCAGGGGATGTTGGAGGCGCTGTCCGCCGCGATCGAGTTCCGCAACGGCGAGTCGGGCGAGCACGTTCGCCGGATCCACGACATCACCGAGTTCCTTTTGACCCACACCCCGCTGGGCGAGGGGCTGAGCAAGGAGGACATCGAGAGCATCTCCCTTGCCGCGGTCATGCACGATGTGGGCAAGATCGCGATTCCGGACGCAATCCTCAACAAGCCCGGTAAGCTCACCCCCGAGGAGTACGAGGTCATGAAGACCCACACGATTCAGGGCGAGCACCTGCTCGAAAAGATCCCCCAGCTGCGGGAGCACCGAACCTACCGCTATGCCTGTGACATCGCCCGCCATCATCACGAGCGCTGGGATGGCCGCGGCTATCCCGACGGGCTCAAGGGGGACGAGATCTCGATCTGGGCACAGATCGTCTCCCTCGCCGACGTGTACGACGCGCTGAGCTGCAAGCGAGTCTACAAGGATGCCTTCCCGCGGGAAAAGGTGCTGCAGATGATCCGCGACGGGGAGTGCGGCGTCTTCAACCCCGCGCTGCTGGACTGCTTCTTT
>CALXBJ010000020.1 GCA_944386515.1 uncultured Pygmaiobacter sp. | reverse complement strand
AAGGGAGACTTCGGCCGGCTGCTGATCGTAGCGGGCAGCAGCCGCTACCGCGGCGCGGCGCGGCTGGCCGCGGACGGGGCGCTCCACTGCGGGGCGGGGGTCGTCACGCTGGCCGCGACCGAGGCGGTCATCCTGCCCGCCGCCGCTGCGCTGCCCGAGCTGACCTTTCTGCCGCTGCCTGCGGCGGAGGACGGCGGCATCGCGCCGGCGGCCGCCGGTCTGCTGGGAGAGGCCGCGGCGAGCTGCAGCGCCGTCGCCGCAGGCTGTGGGCTGACCCAGAGCGAGGGCGCCCGTGCGGCAATCGAGGCGGTTTTGGCGCTGCCGCTGCCGCTGGTGCTGGACGCCGACGGGCTGAACCTTGCCGCCAAAAACCCGCAGCTGCTGGCGCGGCGCGCCGCGCCGACCCTGCTGACCCCCCACCCCGGGGAGATGGCGCGGCTCTGCGGGTGCACCGTGCCCGAAATCGAGGCCGCGCGGGAGGAGGCCGCCCGCGCATTGGCGCAGCGGACCGGCTGCATCGTCCTCCTCAAGGGGCACCGCACCCTGATTGCCGCGCCAAACGGCCGCTGCCGGGTCAACACCACCGGCGGGCCGGGGCTTGCCCGGGGCGGCAGCGGCGACCTGCTGGCCGGGATGGCCGGCGCGCTGCTGGCGCAGCGGATGGACCCGTTCGACGCCGCCTGCTGCGCGGTCTGGCTGCACGGCGCGGCGGGGGATGCCTGCGCCGCGCGGCGGGGCATCCTCTCGATGCAGCCCCATGAGCTGCTGGAAGACCTCGGGACACTGCTCGCCGCGGCGGGGCTTTGAGAAGTGCCCCCTGAGCGGCGGTCTGCAAAGAGCCGGGCTTTGAGAGGTGCCCCCTGAGCAGCGGTCTGCAAGGAGCCGGCTTTGAGGAGCGGCCCCTGAGCGGCGGGCGCGGCGCGCGGCCCCCAAAAGCTGTACCGCCCACCGACCGCCGCGCGGCCATGCCTCCCTGTGCCCCCTCGCACCCCTTTGCGCCCCTCGCGCCGGAATCCGCAAAGCATCACAAGCCGGATATCCGCCCCCCTGCATCCCCCCTGCCCTTGTGTTTTAGCCCCCTTCCCGCTGTGCGGACAGGCCGCCGCAGCGGCCTCTTTGGGCTGCCGTGGGCGATGAAAACACGCCCCTTGATTTTTTACAAAATTTGTAGATTTCCCTCAAAATATGGTATAATGGCCGAAAAGATATCAAGCAATCCTCTTTTGCCCCAAAAGACCTGCCCGCCGGACCGCACTGACGCCCTGCGGGCAATGCTATCCTGTGAAGCCGCCGGGCTGTGAAACCGCCCGTTTTTGATACAGAATGTATTGGCTTATTTTAATATTACAGGAGGTTTTGTATTGAATCCTTCCAACTCAGAACATCAGCCCCACAAACCACAGCACGCCCGGCCGCACACAGGCCGCCGGCGGGCGCTGAAGGTGCTGGGCATCCTGCTGCTGGCATTGGTGCTGCTCCTCGGCATCGCCGCCGCGGGGTTCTACTTCTACCTTGACAACCAGATCTCTGAAGGGGATGCCGGTGAGCTGACCAGCGATGTGGTGACCACCGCGCCCGAGCTGTCCGGCAAGGTGATGCACTATCTGGTCTGCGGCATCGACTACGACGACGACCGGGACTACGGCGACATCGCCAAGGCCAAGACCGACGTGATCCTGTACATCTCGCTCGACATCGAGGCTGGCAAGGTCAACGTGCTGCAGATCCCGCGGGACAGCTATGTCGGCGAGGAGCTTTCCACCGGCGGCACCTACAAGCTGAACAACGTTTACAGCCACGGCGAGGACAGCGACAACCCCATCTCGAACCTCGCCAAGGCGATCAACGACCTGTACGGGCTGCCGGTCGACCACTATCTGACCATCGATATGGCCTCCTTCCGGTATCTGCTCAACCTCATCGGGGGGATCGATATGTATATCCCCTATGAGATCACCCTCAAGGACAAGGAGACCGGCAAGGAGGAGATGCTGGTCGAGCCGGGCTATCAGCACATCAACGGGGATACCGCCGAGCTGATCCTGCGCAACCGCAACTTCACACTGGCCGACTACCAGCGGCTGGAGACCCAGCAGTATTTTTACCTCGCGCTCTACAACGCGTTCAAGGCCTATCCGCAGGACTTCATCAAGGTGATCCCCTCCTTTATCCAGTACTTCAACACCGACATGAGCGTGACCGACCTGCTGATGCTGGCCAACACCGCCGTCAAGATCGATTCGGAGTCCATCGGCATCGTCCGCGCGCCGGGCGGCCCGATCACCCGCGGCGCACAGTCCTGCTACGGCGTCAACCCGCAGAACATGGCCGAGCTGCTCAACGCGCATTTCCGCCCCTACTCCGACCCGGTGCCGGCGGAGGAGCTGGGGACGCCGCAGCTGGCCGACGCCGATTTCACGCTGGGCCAAAACTATGAGAGCCTGCGCACCATCGGCTCGTTGGACCCGGATGCCGGGCAAGCCGATTCCGGGAGCAGCGCGCAGAGCGCAGGCTGAGCGGCGCTTTCCCCTGCGGAATTTTGGCGGGGCGGGGCGCTTCCCGCTGTGAGATTGGCTGAAAAAAATCGGCTGAGAGACAGAAAGAAAAGAGCTTCGGGCGAAGCGAAACCGCTTTGCCCGAAGCTCTTTTGTCTTCTTCTGATGGCTCTAAATGCGCTC
Source organism: uncultured Pygmaiobacter sp. (assembly GCA_944386515.1). Lineage (GTDB taxonomy): Bacteria > Bacillota > Clostridia > Oscillospirales > Ruminococcaceae > Pygmaiobacter. The sequence goes on along the minus strand of CALXBJ010000020.1, from coordinate 1,271 downwards.
AGACGGTGGTGTTGGCCAGGTCCATCCAATCCAGCGCGCGCTGGATATGGGTATCCCAGTAATCCCAATCGTGGATGCCGGGGTGCTCCTCATAGGTAAAGTCGACCCCCAGCTCCTCCAGCGCATGGCGCATCTGCTGGTTGACCCCATAGGTGAAGTCCTCGGTGCCGACCGTCATGAACAGGCGGGGCAGCTGCTTGCCCTCGGCGAGGATCTTCTTGACCTGGAACAGCAGGTTGACCTCGCTGTTAGCCAGCTTTTCCACGTCACAGTCCGCAAAGATCGCGCGGAAGGGCCACGGGGAGGCGGGGTCCTTGAGGTTTTCCTCCATGCCGTAGGGGAAGCTCAGCGCGCCGGACAGGCTGACCGCCGCGGCGTACTGCTCCGGCTTTGCAAAGGCGACGTGCCACGCGCCGTAGCCGCCCATCGACAGGCCCGCGACAAAGTTGTCCTCCCGGCGGCTGCTGGCGGGGAAGAGCATCTGGATGTACTGGGGCAGCTCCTCGGTGAGGAAGGTGAGGTACTTTGGCCCAATTACCATATCCTGATAAAAGCTGTTGGCGACCGAGGGCATGACCACCATAATCTTGTGGTTCTGCGCATACTTCTCAATGCTGGTCAGATGGCACCAGTCGGAGTAGTCGCCATAGGTGCCGTGCAGCAGATAGAGCACCTGATACTTCGCGCCGGGATGCCAGTAAGAGGTATCCTTGTTGTTCATCAGCTCGTCCGAGTTCGGGGTGGGGATCACCACGTTGATATCGGTGTTCAGCTGGAGCGCGTTGGAATAATAGTTGCAGTGGATATTTGCCATCTCTGTCTCACCTTCCTAAAAAATCTTGAACCGGGGACCGGTTCGTCTTGTTCCAAAGGTTATTATCGCGCCCCGGCAGGCGGAATGTCAATTCGCAAAATGAAACAAGCCTTACCGCTTTTTTTGACACGCGCGGAAAAATAAACCGCCCGTTTAACCGGTTATTTTTCTCGGGCTCTTTCTCCCGCCGCGCACATCGCGCCCTGCCGGTCCTCCCCTCCCGGTGCACGTCTTCCCCTTCCGGTGCAACCTGCCCGCGCCGGCCGCCTGATGCCCTCTTCACGCCGCACCGCTCCCTATTTCTTCGCGCCTCCCGCGCCGCCTGCCCGCCTGCCCGCGCCGCCTGCCCGCGCTTCCTCGTCCCGCCGTGCATCCGCCCCACGCCGCCGGCTTGCCCTTCACCGTTCCCCGTTTCTCCTCACCGCTTCCCGCCTGCCCGCGCCGGCTGCCCTCTCCC
>CALXBJ010000019.1 GCA_944386515.1 uncultured Pygmaiobacter sp. | reverse complement strand
AAGAAGTGACCTCGATACCATTTGTGAGCTTGACACGGGCAACCTTACGAAGCGCGGAGTTCGGCTTTTTGGGGGTCATGGTACGCACCGCGGTGCAGACGCCGCGCTTTTGCGGGGAGTTCTGCTGGGTGTACTGCTTCTTCTGGCTGTTGTAGCCGCGGAGCAGCGCGGGGGCGGTGGCCTTCTTGACCAGAACCTCACGGCCTTTACGGACGAGCTGATTAAAGGTAGGCATTCCTGTTTTTCCTCCTTTCCTAAAAAAATATTCTGCCGCAAAAAATGCGGTTTGATGCAGCTGCGGGCAGCACAAACTGCGCCCACGGCGCAACATTTACATTTTACACTTTTCAATCCGCGCTGTCAACAGAATTTCGGGGCAAAATTCAGCGTTTTGCCGATTTTTTTGCGTTCTATTTTTCGCGCCCGTACAGCGCCTTTGCGGCGTATCCCTTGCCGAACATCAGGTCGTACTGCAGCATCTGCTGGGCGCGGTAGACCGCCAGCTGCTCCTCGCTCAGGTACTGCTCCTCCTCCCCGGCATGGAAGTAGAGGTCGAAATAGCACCCGTCCAGCGTCTGTCTGGTCTCATAGAGCCAGTCCATCCACGCGGGGCGCGGCAGGTTGTACTCCTGCAGCAGGGTGGGCAGCAACAGATAGCTGGGCAGCAGCCCGCCGTCGACCCCCTCGTCCTTGATGTCGAAGTTCGCCCACATCAGGTAGGGGGTCACATGGCTGCGCAGCAGCTGTTCGTCCGCGGGAAGGGAGGTGAAGCTGTCCATCCGGTTCAGCAGGTCCTCGCCCTGGTCGCCGTTGATGTTGGACTGGTGGTCGCCGAAGAAGAGCACGACCACGTCCCCCTCCTCCTCCCGCAGCGCGTCGGTGAACGCGCCAATCGCCCGGTCGATGTCCCGCAGGCTGGTCGCCACGCTGCTCAAACAGCCGTTGTAGTAGTCGCTCTCCCCCTCGATTACCGCCTTCACCTCATAGTCGTCCGGGTACTCCCCGGGCTGGTTGGGGATGTGGTTTTGCATCGTCACCACATGGAGGAACACCGGCTCCCCCTCGGCCGAGCGGTACATCTCCAGCGCCTTTTCCAGCGTGGCCGCCTCCCCGATGTAGTTGCCGACCCGGTCCTCCTCATCGAAGGCCTCCTGCCCGACAAAGAGGTCAAACCCCATCGCGGGATAGGCGTCGTCCCGGTTGTAAAAATTCTTGTCGTAGGAGTGCAGCGCCATCGTGGAGTAGCCCTCTGCGCGCAGATACTGCGGATAGCACAGAAAGTCGTCATAGACATACTCGATATAGGGCATTGACCCGACGCTGAGGAAGTTGGTCGAATAACCGGTGAGGACGCCGAACTCGATGTTTGCCGTCCCGCCGCCGTATTTTTCGCTCAGCATCTGGCCGCTGACGCCCTCCTGCGCGAGCCGGGCAAAGTTCTCCCCCAGCGGTTCGCTGAACTGGGCGGTGTCGTAGTTGGACAGCTCGAAATAGCTCTCGAGCAGCACGACGATGATGCTGCACCGCCGCGGCTCCTGCTGCGCCTGTTCCGGCGTGACCTGTGCGAGCGCCTGCTCGACCGCCTGCTCGGAATACCCCTTGGGCGCCTGTTCCCCCATCAGCGTCTTGGTCATCATGCAAAAGCCGGTCACAAAGCCCGACCTGTAATAGGTGTCCGCCATCGAGCTGACCGAGACGACGATGTTGAACCGCTCCATAAAGGCATTGTCGTACAGCAGCCGGCCGACATACTGCGGGGTGAAGAGCGCAAAGGCCAGCGAGAGCGCGCCGCGGGAGAGCCAGCCGGCGCCCCCCTTCGGGAAGGGGAGCCGCAGATGGCGCAGCGCCGCCGCCGACAGCAGGACAAACGCCGCAAAGAGCCAGCTCTCGCGGGTGATGGTGAGCTTCAGCTCACCCGCAATCCCGACCGCATCCGCCGCCTGAAACAGCTCCTTTGGCAGCAGCGGGTCGCCGCGGTGGGTCAGCTTTTGCAGGTTGACCCACGCGGCGACGCAGACCACGCCCCCCACAATCAGGTCCGCGATCCAAAGCCGCCCGGTCAGCACCGTGAAAAAGCCGATCAGCGCGGCGAGCACCACCGTCCCCAGCGCGAGCTGCCGCCAGTGCGCGGCGAGATAAACACAGGTGTAATAGACCGAACCGGTGCGGACAAATTCCGCAAGGCAGACAAAAGCATAGGCCAGCACCGCTCCCCCCACAATGCTGAGGGTGACGCTGACCGCCGGGCGCTGCTGCCACTGCCGAAACCGCGCACCCGCGCCCTTTATCCTATCGTACAACTGTTTTCTCCTCCCTCTTCACCGCGCTGCGCCTTTTGCGTTCCGTGCGGGTTCCCACCCGCCCCGCCGCGCGGCAAAATCTCACCAAAACAAGAAAATTTCGCCAAATATTTTATCACAGCTGAAACTGTTTCGCAATCCGTGGAGCTTTTTTTCACATTTGCATCCATCCTCTCCCCTGCGGCCCGTGGTTTGCTTTTGGGGGGGCAAGCACGGATGCCAAGGCCGCTTCCTATTATAAAAGGGAGATGCCGTGCGGCAGAAAGGGAGCCGAGCCTCCCCAAAGGCGGAGGGCGCGCCCCGCGCGGGGCATCCGCCGCCCGCCTTTTTCGCGGCGCCCTCGCTGCGCAGACCCAAAACCCAGCCCGCCGCCGGGCCTGTGCGCCCCGCGCGTCAACCGCCGCCTGTCAAAACAGTCTCCAGCGGCACAAAAAAAGGCCGGCGGGCTGCACGGCAGCCTGCCGGTCTTCTTTTCTCTGTATTCGGACTATCCGGAGCGGGCGCCCCCGTCACAGGCGGGCGGCACCCTTATCCCTTTGCCGGAGGATCAATACATCCCGGCCATCGAGGGATCACCGGCGGGAGCGGCGGGCTCCTTCTCGGGGATGTCGGCGACGAGGCTCTCGGTGGTGAGGACCATCTCGGCGACCGAGGAGGCGTTCTGCAGCGCGCTGCGGGTGACCTTGGTCGGGTCGACGACGCCGAAGTCCTCGAGCATCATGCCGTAGGCCTCGGTCTGGGCGTTGAAGCCGTAGCCCAGCTTGCCGCTGTTCTCGACCTTGGCGACCACGGCGCTGCCCTCAAGGCCGGCGTTCTTGACGATCTGTCGCAGCGGCTCGCGCAGCGCGTTGATGACGATCTTCGCGCCGGTCTTCTCGTCGCCCTCGAGGCCCTCGGCGGCCTTGACCACCTCGGGGATGATGTTGACCAGAATGGTGCCGCCGCCGGGGACGATGCCCTCCTCGACAGCTGCCTTAGTCGCGGACAGCGCGTCCTCGATGCGGAGCTTCTTCTCCTTCATCTCGACCTCGGTCGCAGCGCCGACCCGGATGACCGCGACGCCGCCGGCCAGCTTGGCCAGCCGCTCCTGCAGCTTCTCGCGGTCGAAGTCAGAGGTGGTCTCCTCGATCTGGGCGCGGATCTGGGCGACGCGGTCGGCGATCATCTGCTTGTCGCCGGCGCCGTCGACGATGACGGTGTTCTCCTTGGTGACCTTGACCTGCTTTGCGGTGCCCAGCAGGTCGATGGTCGCGTCCTTCAGCTCCAGGCCCAGCTCCTCGCTGATGACCTGGCCGCCGGTCAGGATCGCGATGTCCTGCAGCATCTCCTTGCGGCGGTCGCCGAAGCCCGGCGCCTTGACCGCAACGCAGTTGAGCGCGCCGCGCAGCTTGTTGACGATCAGGGTGGACAGCGCCTCGCCCTCGACGTCCTCGGCGATGATGACCAGCTTCTTGCCCATCTTGACGATCTGCTCGAGGAT
>CALXBJ010000018.1 GCA_944386515.1 uncultured Pygmaiobacter sp. | reverse complement strand
TGGGCACGATGTTGGGGGCGACGCCGCCCTCCGAGATGATGCCGTGCATCCGCACATCGGGGGTGACGTGCTGGCGCAGGCAGTTGATGCCGGCAAAGGTCAGGTTGCAGGCGTCCAGCGCGTTGATCCCCCGCTCGGGCGCGGCGGCCGCGTGGGCGGCCCGCCCCTCAAAGGTGAACTCGATGCTGTCCATCGCCTGCGAGTGGGCATACAGCTCGGTATGCGCGCCCAGATGCATCTGCAGCACGAGGTCGATGTCCTCAAACGCGCCGGCGCGGATCAGGTCGATCTTACCGCCGACGGTCTCCTCGGCCGGGGTGCCGATCCAGACCGCGCGGCAGCCCAGCTCGTCGGCGACCCGGCCCAGCACCACCGCCGCGCCGTAGGTGACCGCCGCGATCCAGTTGTGGCCGCAGGCGTGGCCGTTCTGGTCCTTGCAGGGGCCGTAGCCGGGCAGCGCGTCATACTCGGCCAAAAAGGCGATCCGCGGGCCCTTGTCCCCCTTTTCCGCCCGGAAGGCGGTCTCGATCCCGCCGTAGGGCAGCGTCACCGAAAAGCCCTGCGCCGCGATGGTCTTTGCCAGATAATCGGCCGTCCAGAATTCCTGCATCCCCAGCTCGGGGTGGTGGAAGACCGTGTCGCAGACCGCCTCAAACTGCGGCTGCAGCTCGTCGGCCAGCGAAAAAACCTTTTCCTTGAGCAGTTTTGCGTCCATTGTTTGCGCCGTCCTTTCCCGCAGCAATCAGATATAGTTGATGGCGACCGCGCCGCAGATCAAAACGATCTGGGCGAGGAACATCATGCCGAACATCGGCGCGACGAACTTGTACCACTTGTTGACCGGGATGTTCATGATGCCGCACATGGTGCACACCGAGGTGGGCCAGAACATATTCGAGAAGCCGTCGCCGAACTGGAAGGCCAGCACCGCCGTCTGGCGGGACAGGCCGATCATGTCGGACAGCGGGGCCATCAGCGGCATGGTGACCGCCGCCTGACCGCTGCCCGAGGGGATGAAGAAGTTGACGATATTCTGCACCACCAGCATCCCCACCGCGCTCAGGTACCCGCTGGTGCCCTGCAGCAGCGAGGAGAGGAAGTTGACGATGGTGTCGATGATGCAGGCATCCTCCATCACGATCAGGATCGAACGGGAGACGCCGACCGCCAGCGCGCCGTACATGACCCCCTTGGCCGCCTCGAGGAAGGTGGCCGCGATCTCGCTGGGGCCAAAGCCGCCCACGAGGCCGACCACGATCATCATGACGAGGAACATCCCCGCCAGCTCGTTGATGTACCAGCCGTAGTTGACGGTGCCGAAGAGCAGCAGCGCGATGGTCGCGAGGAAGAGCAGGCCGCACAGCTTCTGGCGGGTCGTCGCCCGGGCGGAGATCAGCCGCTCGTGGTCGGCGGTGGAGGACAGCTCCCGCTTCTCCCCATAGACGATGCTCTTGGTGGGGTCCTTCTTGACCCGGTTTGCATACCGCATGGTATAGCCGATTGCGATGCCGCCGAAGACCACCGCGCACAGCACGCGGTAGAGCACGCCCGAGCCGTACTCCACCCCGGCGATCTGCTGGGCGACGCCGATGGTGAAGGGGTTGAGGGTCGCCGCGGCAAAGCCGGTCGCCGCGCCGATATAGACCATCGCGCTGCCGACGATCGCGTCATACCCCATCGCGATGGCAAGGCCGATGAAGATCGGCACCATGCCGTAGGTCTCCTCCAGGATGCCGACCGTCGACCCGAGGAAGATGAACAGGATCATGCAGACCGGGATCAGCACCGACGTGCCTCTGCCGAAGGTGCGCAGCAGCGAGCCGATTATCGCGTCAAAGGTGCCGTTCTTGATCAGCATATAGACAAAGCCGTAGGCAAAGACGATGAAGAAGATGATATCCGCCGCGCTGATAAAGCCCCGCTGGATATCGACAAACAGCTGGAACGGGGACACGGGGTTCTGCTCGACATACTGGAAGGTGCCGGGCACCACCACCTCCCGGCCGCTGACCGGGTCGACCGCCCGCTCAAACTGGCCGGCGGGGATGATGTAGGAGAGCACCGCCATCAGCAGGATGATGCAGAAGATGATGACGTAGGAATGGGGGAAGCGGAAGCTGGCCGACAGGCCCTTTCTCTTCGCGGTTTGATTTTCTTGCATGACAAACTCCTTTCAGACCAAAACAGAGGGCTGCCGGCGCCCGGCGGATGCGGATGGGCGTTTTGCCAAAACAGACAAAAAAGCCCGCAGCGTTTTGGGGGAAACGCCGCGGGCTCCATTCTTCAAAAAGGGCCTGCCCCGTATCTTCCTCAACGCAAGAGCGCGGCAGCCGTCGCCGGTACCCACCTTCTCCTCGAAAAAGGGCACCGGTCTATTCTGCCGCAATAGCGCTCCCCCCTGGCCCGGCAAAGCCAAGGGGACAGTCCCGCACCTGTTCGATGCGGACCCAGCAGAGGGTGCGACCCCTCCGCTTCGGCGCTGGCGCCTTTTGCCGGGCTTCACAGGCTTTCGGCCTCCCCCCGGGGACTCATCGACAGCGCGCCTCTACCTCTGTGTCGAGGTGTAGGGAAAATATAGCACAAACCCGCCGCAAAAGTCAACCTTCAGGGCGGATTTGGGGCGGTTTTGCGCCATTTTTCCCATTTTCCGCCCGGCGGCGGGCAAATCAACAACTTTGTCCTTTACAATAAGTTGTTTTTTTCTTATAATAAATGCAGACATCCTCTCCGCGCCGCGCGCAGGAGGGGGGGAAACGGGAAAAACAGGAGTGGAGAGAGAGCCATGAAAAGATGCGAAATTGCGTCCCTCTTTTGCCAGACCCCGGCGCAGGGCACCGTCGTGACGGTGGCCGGCTGGGCCAGAACGGTGCGGGATTCCAAAAACATCGGCTTTATCGCGCTGTCCGACGGCAGCAGCTTCAAGACGCTGCAGGTCGTCTTTGAGGCCGCGCGGCTGGACAACTTCAAGGAGATCGCGAAATGCGGCGTGGGCACCGCGCTGGTGGTCACCGGCAGGATTGTGCTGACCCCCGACGCAAAGCAGCCCTTTGAGCTGAACGCCGATTCCATCGCCGTCGAGGGCGTCTGCCCGCCGGAGTACCCGCTGCAGAAAAAGCGGCACACGGTGGAGTTCCTGCGCACCATGCCCCACCTGCGTGGGCGGACCAACACCTTCTCGGCCGCGTTCCGGGTGCGGGGGGAGGCGGCCTTTGCGCTGCACGATTTCTTCCACAAAAACGGCTTTGTCTATGTCCACACCCCGCTGATCACCGGGTCGGACTGTGAGGGCGCGGGCGAGATGTTCCGGGTGACCACGCTGGACCCCGCCGACCTGCCCCGCACCGAGTCGGGCGAGGTGGATTACAGCCGGGACTTCTTCGGCCGGCAGACCAACCTGACCGTCTCGGGCCAGCTGGAGGCCGAGGCGATGGCGCTGGCGCTGGGCAAGGTGTACACCTTCGGGCCCACCTTCCGCGCCGAGAACAGCAACACCCCGCGCCATGCGGCGGAGTTCTGGATGATCGAGCCGGAGATGGCCTTTGCCGATCTCAATGACTACATGGACACCGCCGAGGCGATGATCAAGTCGGTGGTGCGCCACCTGCTCGAGACCTGCCCCGACGAGCTGGCCTTCTTCAACCAGTTCTACGACAAGACCCTGCTCGAGCGGCTGAGCGCGCTGGCGGGCAGCGAGTTTGCCCGGGTCAGCTACACCGACGCGGTGAAGATCCTCGAGCAGAACAACGACAAGTTTGAGTACAAGGTCTCCTGGGGGGTCGACCTGCAGACCGAGCACGAGCGGTTCCTCACCGAGCAGGTCTACAAGAAGCCGGTCTTTGTCACCGACTATCCCAAGGAGATCAAGAGCTTCTATATGCGGCAGAACGAGGACGGCAAGACGGTCGCCGCGGCGGATATGCTGGTGCCGGGCGTCGGCGAGCTGTGCGGCGGCAGCCAGCGCGAGGAGCGGCTGGAGGTGCTCGAGGCCCGCATGGACGAGCTGGGCATGGGCAAGGCGGACTACGAGTGGTACCTCGACCTGCGGCGGTTTGGCAGCGCCAAGCACGCGGGCTACGGTCTGGGCTTTGAGCGGCTTTTGATGTACGTCACCGGCATCCCCAACATCCGGGACGTGCTGCCCTTCCCCCGCACCGCGGGCGGCTTCTGACCCGCGGCGCCACAGCAGTTTACCCGGAAAGGAGGAGGCAGACAGATGGCGCAGGAAGCCAATCTGGAAAAGCCCGTCTACCAGCTGATCGCGCTGGACATGGCGGAGAAGATCGTCGCCGGCCGGTATCAGGTCGGGGAAAAGGTGCACGGCCGCTCGACCCTCGCCAGCAAGTACAACGTCTCCCCCGAGACGGTGCGCCGGGCGATGTACCTGCTCAAGGACATGGAGATCCTCGAGATGAAGCAGGGCAGCGGCATCATCATCCGGGACGTGGAAAAGGCGCAGGCCTTTGTGCAGAAGTTCCGCAACCTCTGTGCGGCGGACGAGCTGCGGGCCAACCTCGGGGACCTGATGAACCAGCGGGACGCGCTTGAGCAGCAGATCCGCACCTCGATGATGAACCTCATCGACAGCTACGAGCGGTTTGAGAGCGCGAATCCCCTCGCCCCGTTTGAGCTGAAGATCCACAGCGGGGACGCGCTGACCGGCAAAAACCTCGCGGACGTCAACTTCTGGCACAACACCGGGGCGACCATCATCGCCATCCGGCGCGCCGGGCGGCTGATCCTCTCCCCCGGCCCCTATGCCGAGTTCTGCCCCGGGGACATCTTCCTGATTATCTGCGACGCCGAGAGCTTTGCCCGGGCAAAGGCCTATGTCCGCACCGGGAAATAATCCTCTGCGCCGGCGCGCGGCAGGCGCACGGCCGAAGAACAGATCTGCAGCGGCTCGCCCTTCGGGGCGGGCCGCTTTTTTGCGCACCGCCGCGCCAAAGATTTTTGCACGGGCAAGCGGCGCCGCACCGGCCGACCTTTTCCCCGGGGCGGCTGCCGGCGCCATCCCGCGTCGGCCCGCTCCCCTTGGCGCTGCGCTGCATCCCCTTCCCGTCCTTGCCCCCTTCTAAAAATAAACCTAATGGATTGTATATTATCTATAAAAAATATTTCAAAATAGTTCGTTTAATTGACAGTATGCTCGCAAATTTTTTATAATGCAGATGGATTGGGAGCCTTTTCTTCCCTTTTTTTTGCCCGCACCGGCGGCCGTTCCCTCTGCCTGCGCGGGCGGCAGACCATGAGGATAAAAGGAGGATGACTGGAATGGCAAAACTGCACAAAAGGGTCGCCTCGCTGCTGGCGGCGGCCGCCCTGATGCTGGCGGCGCTGCCGCTGGGCAGCGTCAGCGCGGCGGCGGATGTGGTGAACATCTACCACACCAACGATATGCACGGCAGCGTGGAGGCCGCCTTCAACGAGGAGACGAACGAGATCGAAAAGCCGGGTCTCGACTATGTCGCGGCGCTGCACGCGGCGGATGAGAACTCGCTGCTGGTCGACGCGGGCGACTTCTCGCAGGGCACCCTGTTTGCGAACATGGCCCACGGGCTGAGCGTTGTCGAGGCGATGAACGCCGCGGGGTACGACCTCGCGGCGCTGGGCAACCACGAATTCGACTTCTCGGTTGCCGAGCTGGAGGCAAACCTCGCCGCGGCCGAGTTTGAGGTGATCTCGGCCAACGTCACCATCGACGAGGCCCATGCGGCCGACTTCCCGCTGCTGGCGGGGATGCCGCAGTATGTGGTCAAGACGGTGGGCGAGCGGCAGATCGCCTTCTTCAGCGTGGACACCCCCGAGCTGAACGGCATGGTCAGCCCCGCGACCCTGAGCGCGGGCGGCGTGCAGGTGCGCACCGACATCTCGGCGCTCGCCGCCGAGATCGTGGACGCGATCCAGACCGAGGTGCCCGATGTCGACGCCATCATCGCGGTCACCCACTGCGGTATGTCCGAGGGCGGCGCGGGCGAGACCTCCTATGATCTGGCCGGTGTCGAGGGGATCACCGCCGTCATCGACGGGCATGACCACCAGCTGCGGCTGGGGGATTCCGCGGTCGACGTGAACGGCACCCTGATCGTCTCGACCGGCTGCAACCTCGAGAATGTCGGCTGCCTGACGCTGGACTTCTCGGGCGGCGAGGTCGCGGTCAGCTCCTCCAATGTCGCCGCGGACGCGATGGCGGCCGAGCCGGTCGCCGCGGTCACTGAGGTAATCGACAGCTGGAATGCCGAATTTGAGGAGATCAAGAGCGAGGTCGTCTTCTCCTCCGAGATCAACTTCTGGGGCGGCAACCTCAGCGGCATCACCGCCGACGGGGAGGAGATTCAGGCCAGCGTCGCCCGCCGGGGCGAGACCAACGCCGGCTCGCTGGTGGCGGACGCCCGCCGCTGGAAGGCGCTGAACTGGCTTGCTGAAAACTGGGATTCCGACGCCTATGCCGAGTTTGGCCTGACCGAGGAGATGCCGGTGGTCGTGCTGGGCGGCGGCGGTAGCGTGCGCGGCTCCTTCGGCGCGGGAGAGGTGACCCTCGGCCAGCTGATGACCGCCTACTCCTTCGGCTTTGAGGACGCGGAGGACACCTATGTCCTCATCACCCCGAAGATCATGTACGACATGATCGAGCACGGGGTCAACATCTTCCTGGGCCAGGACGAGGAGACCGGTATGCTGGACGCCGACGGCTCGATCCACGGCCGGTTCCCGCAGGCATCGGGCTTCACCTATGTCTATGACATCACCCAGCCCGCCAGCACCGAGTATGACAAGGATGCGCTGACCATGCCCGCCACCATCGGCAGCAGAGTCCAGTCGATCACGCTGGAGGACGGCACCGTTTTGGACAAGAGCGACAACGAGACCCCGATGCTGCTGGTCGCCAGCGCCTATGAGATCGGCGGCGGAGACAGCTACTGGATGATCGGCGCGCTCAACGAGGCGGATAACTACGGCGGCTACCAGTATGTGCCGGCAATCGCCACCCCGGCGGGCAACTACGGCGACACCGTCATCGACTATGTCAACGAGGTCTACGGCGGCACCATCCCGGCCGACGCCTACCCGATCAACAGCGGGCGGATCACCCGGGTCAACGATCCCTACACCGGCGAGGGCTTCACCACCTCGATCACGGTGACCGACGGCGGCCAGCCGCTGGCCGGCGCCGCGCTGACCGCGACGGTCAACGGTGTCGAGAGCGCCGTCACCGCCGACGACGCGGGCGTCGTCTCACTTGATCTGGCCAACGGCCCCAGCGAGATCCGGCTGACCGGCGAGGGCTATGACAGCGGCGCGCTGTATCTGGACAACTACTGTGGCCTGTATAATGCGGTCGCGGAGAATGTCGCGGCTGCCTCCTCCGGCGACGCCGAGGCGCCCGCCTCCTCCGCCGCGCAGGAGCCCGCGCAGGGCGGCGGCGAGATCGGCGTCGTGCTGGTGCCTGTCTTCGCGTTCGTCCTGCTGGTCGGTCTCGCGTTTGCGGCCAACAGCAAGAAGAAAAAGCAGTAATCAGGCGCGGCAGACCGGATGAAAGCCGCATAAAATACCGTTGGTTCTTTGGGCGGGCCGCACTCTGTGCGGCCCGCTTTGCTGTAAAAAGCATTCTTTGGCAAAAGCCTTTTCAGCTGTCACAGATCCGCGGCCCGCAGCGTTTCACAGATAACAGAATATCTTTTGCTCCACAGGAAGGGAGGAACCCGAGATGAAAAAGCTCCGCGCCCGCATCCTCGCGCC
>CALXBJ010000017.1 GCA_944386515.1 uncultured Pygmaiobacter sp. | reverse complement strand
GTGACGGTGGCCGAAATTCGGCGGGCGGAGCTGTGCTACTGCGGACAGCACCCGGATTACTTTATTGAGCGATACGGCCACATCGAGGACAAGGATGCCGCCGAGATTATCCAGCCTTTTGCGCTCTGGCCGATGCAGCGGGATGCGGTACGGCAGATCGCAGAGCACCGGCTCAACATCATCCTCAAGGCGCGGCAGCTGGGGGTGACCTGGCTGGTGCTCTCGCTGGCGGCCTGCTGGATGCTGGCAAAGCCGGGATATACGGTGATCGCCCTGTCCCGCACCGAGGACGAGGCAAAGGAGCTGGTGCGGCGGCTGTCCCGAGTGATTCTGCGCTACTGCCCCGAACTAGTTGCAGACAAAGCGGCGCAGCCGGATGGATGGGGCGGTCCGGTTTGGAGCGCCACGACAATGGGGGTCGAGATCGAGCATGAGGGCGGGGAAATCTCCACCTTCAAGGCGTTTCCCTCTGCGAGCGGGGCGGGGCGGTCCTTTACCGCCAACCTGCTGTTGCTCGACGAGTGGGCCTTTCAGGCGGGCGCCCGGGAAATCTGGCTGTCGACCTATCCGACCATCAACCGGCCGACCGGCGGCAAGGTGATCGGGCTGTCGACGATCGAGCGGGGGACGCTGTTTGAGGAGCTGTATACCGGCGACAACGGGTTTTGCAAGCTGTTTCTACCCTGGTCTGCGGACCCACGAAGGGATGCTGCTTGGTATGAGCGCACAAAGCGGGATCTGGGAGATCAGATCATGCAGGAGTACCCGGCCACCGTGGAGGAGGCGCTGACGATACCGGGCGGGGCGTTCTTCCCGGAATTTGCTGTCCATCTCCACATCAAGGAACCGCAGCGGGACGCCGAAGGATACCGGCGATACATCTGCATCGACTACGGGCTGGACATGCTCTCGGCGCATTGGGTCTGGATTGATGCCGAGGGCGCGGCGCGGGTATATCGGGAATTTGACGCGCCGAACCTGACGATCAGCGAGGCGGCGGCAGCAATTCGGGCGCGGATGTTCGAGGAGGTGGACGCGATTCTCGCGCCGCCGGACCTGTGGAACCGGTCGCAGGAGAGCGGCAAGAGCAGGGCGATCCTCTTTTTTGAGGCGGGGCTGACCCTGACCAAAACGAGCAACGATCTGGCCGCCGGATGCGCGGCAATCAAAGAGTGGCTGCGGCCGGTGGATGGTGTACCGGGGCTGACGATTGACAGGGATGCAGCGCCAAACCTCTGCCGTTGTCTGACCAAGATCCAGAGGGACAAGGCGCGGCCAGATGTTTACGCCAAAGAGCCGCACGATCTGACACACGATGTCGACAGCCTGCGCTGTTTCTGTGTATTCTGGACGCGGCCGGCACAGCGCAAAGCGGAAGAGAAACACGACCTTTTGCGGGATGATTTCCACATCGGCAGCCAAACGGTTGGGCCGCTTGGGGAGGGAGGCAGATACGATGTACTATAATCTGATTTTTGTGGCGTTCTCGCTGTTGTGGGGCGTGGGGATGGTACTCTGCTGGCGGCTGGGGCTGCGGGATGGTCTGGCAGCGGGCAGAGGGGAAGAGCCGAAGCCGCTGTTGCGGCCGGCAGCAAAGCGGGAAAAGACAACGCCGGAGCAGGCGCGGCTGGATGATATCCTCGCCAACATCGATGCTTATGACGGGACCGAACGTGGACAGAGGGAGGTTGCATCGTGAGAGAGGAGACAAACTGCACCGAGATCTGGCGCAAATATGAAGCCGGTCGGGAGCACCACAGGCTACAAAACCTCTACCGGGAGACCGAGCGGTGTCACAGATTCTACGAGGGGGATCAATGGCACGGGTGCAAATCCGGCGGTGAAGAGCTGCCGATGCTCAACTTCATCCGCCCGATCTGCAAGTACAAGATCGCGACGGTCGCGATGAACGACACCGCGATAATTTACACGGCCATTGATGGGGATCCACAGGCGGCGCAGCTGTGCAGGCAGCTGACCGAATACGCGGCGGGTCAATGGGAGCAGGGCAAGATGGATTCCCGCAAATGGGAGATCATTAAGAACGCCTGTATCTCGGGAGACCATTACCTTTACTGCTTTGACGAGCGCCAGCCCAGCGAGGCTGTGGTGGTGGATATGGAGCCCCGGTTGAAGATGCGGCTGGTCGGGCGCACCGCCATCTATTTCGCCGACGAACAGAACCCCGAGATTAACGATCAGGAATGGATCATCATTGCAGAGCGGCGGCCAGTTGAACAGGTGCGAAGAGAAGCAAAAAAGAACGGGATCGACGAGGTCGAACTTGCCAGGATTGTATCCGACGAGGTGGATGACACCCAGATCGGCTATTCCGATGCGGACGAGGTGGATACCGATCTGGGCAAGTGCACCAGTCTGTTGTATATGCGTTTGACCGAGGAGGGCGTCGCTTTCGCGCGGTCAACGCAGGCGGTAATCTACCAGCCCGAGCAGGTGATCCGGGGGCTGGATGTTTACCCGATCGCTGGGATGCGCTGGGACGCAAAAGAAGGAAGCGCCCGGGGCATTGGCGTGGTGGAGCCGCTGATCCCCAACCAGATCGAGGTCAACCGGACGATTGCCCGGCGTGCGATCTGCGTCAAACGGTACAGTTTCCCGACTGCCGTTTATGATTCAAATGCGATCCAGAACCCGGGTGATCTGGGAAAGGTCGGCGCGAGCCTGAAGGTGCAGAATCTGCAGGGGCGGGCATTGTCGAGCATGGTACAGTATCTGACTCCCGTATCCATCGGCGGGGACGCGACGCTGTTACAGAATGAACTGATCTCGATGAGCCGGGAGCTCGAGGGCGCTTCCGAGGCGGCAACCGGGCAGGTTGACCCGACCAAGACCAGCGGCGAGGCGATCAAAGCGGCAAGAGACCAGAGCGCGATGAGCCTGAATGAGCAGACGGCTGCCTACAAGCAGCTTGTCGAGGATATTGCGCGGATCTGGTACAAGCTCTGGGTGGTCT
Organism: uncultured Pygmaiobacter sp.; assembly: GCA_944386515.1. GTDB lineage: Bacteria > Bacillota > Clostridia > Oscillospirales > Ruminococcaceae > Pygmaiobacter. Next base: position 5,700 of record CALXBJ010000017.1, on the reverse strand, counting down.
ACTCCCCTGGTGGAATGCTGATCCCGGTGGAGCAGGACGGCGTGGTGCAGGATGTGATGATCGACGCCTCGATGCTCGGTGATATGGATGTCAATATCAAGATCGACATCTCCCCGATCGACCCGTACAGCGTGCTGTCCCGGGAGATGGCGCTCGAGAACGCGTTGGCGGCCGGGCACATCACCTTTGAGGAGTATGTAGACGCGCTGGACGAGAACAGCGGCGTGCCGAAGGACAAGTTCGAAGGGATTCTGGAGGCCAGGAAAGCGGCGCAGCAGCTGCAGCAAGCGGCGCCTTTTGATGAAGCGGTACAAAACGCCATTTTGGGAGGGAATCAAAATGCAATGCCCGTTATGTAATCTGGAACTCAGAATCAAGGGAACAAGGACGGTTGCGGAAAACGATGACAGCCCAGATAAGGCGACGGTGGTTTACACCGAGCAGGATCTGGTCTGTGTCAACAAGAAGTGCGAAAACTACCAGAAGGTGGTCAGCCGGCAGCGTGCCTATTTGATCGGAACCCCGAACGGGTGAAGATAAATCGCAGGAACAGCGAAAAAATCCAATTCCCTATCCAAGGGCAAAAAGGAGAATGAGATGGAACAGGAAACCATGATGCAGGAATCCACCATACAGGAGACCACGGAACAGGAGAATACATCCGCCGCTGAAAGTATGGAAAACACCGGGGAAGCAGTATCTGACGCAGGCGAAAAAGTCACGGAACCCGCCAAACCGTGGAACACCCCGGAAAATGCGCGATTTGCCCAGCAGCGGCGGCAGCAGGAAGCGCAGAACGCGGCGTTCAAAAGCCTGATTGGGGACATTACCAATCCGGCTACCGGAAAACCGTTTGCAAGCGCGGAAGAATGGAACAGCTGGAAGCAGTCTGCGGCGATGGCGATACAGGCCAAACAGGCAAATGTATCGCCGGATGTGTTCGCAAAGGTCGTGGATCGTGTGCGCGAGGATGTAAAGAAAACAGATCCTGACATTCTGCGCCAGCGCCAGCAGCTGGAGGAATACCGGCAGCGGGAGGCGCAGAGTATCTTCGCGGCAGACCTCAAGGCCATTAAAAAGGCCTATCCCGATGAAAAGGCGAAGAGCGTGGAAGAACTGGGAGATCAGTTTATCCGGCTGTGTGCGGCAGGAATTTCTCCCCTCTCGGCCTATGAGGCGATCCGCGCGGAAAAGAACCGCGGGGCAAAGCAGCCGCCGAGCATGGGGGACATCAGGCCCGGCGGGGGAGGAAAGGAGTACTTTACCCGCGACGAGGTCAAGGCGATGTCTCAGGCGGAAGTGCACAGGAACTATGACAAGATTAGAGAATCCATGAAAAAATGGTAAAGGAGCGATGAAAAATGGCATATCAGAATTTTATCCCGACCATCTGGTCGGAGGCAATCAATCGGGAGCTGGAGAAGGCTTTGGTCTATGCCGAGGGTTGCAACCGGCAGTATGAGGGCGACGTCAAGAAGATGGGGGATACCGTCCGCATCCTCGGGGTGGGAAAGCCGACCATCACCACCACCGAAAATAAGGAGATCGTGCTGTCCGACCCCGAGAATGTCGACGACATGAGCCTGACGATGGCGATTAAGCAGGTCAGCTACTTCAACTACAAGATCGACGACATCGACAAACGCCAGGCGGTCGGCGGGGTAATGGAGGCCCTCAACGCCGAGGCGACTTATGGCCTCGCCGACGAGATGGACAAGCACATCGCCAGCATGGCTGCCGCCAGAGAGGCGGTCAAGGTTGCGGGCAGCGCGACCGCGATCACCAAGAGCAATGTGCTCGACGAGATCGACAAAGGGCTCGAAAAGCTCTACGCCAACAATGTCAAGCCGAACGGCAAGATCATGATGGAGGTCCCGCCCTGGTTCTATATGCGGCTCAAGGCCGCCTATACCGCGCTGGACACCGACAACTCGAAGATGCTCGAGAACGGCCGGGTCGGACGGTATGGCAATATCATTGTCAAGATGAGCAACAATGTCGCTTCCGACAGCTCGGGTAACAGTCTCATTATGATCCACACCGATAAGGCGATTGCCTTTGCAAACCCGATGACCCATACCGAGGCCTACCGGCCCGAGAAGGGCTTCTCGGACGCGGTAAAAGGCTTTGTGCTCTATCAGGCCAAGATCGTGCGGCCCAAGGAACTGATCGTGCTTAACGTCAAAGCGGGAGACTAACACGGCGGGAGAAAAAATCTGTTGATAGCTTATTGGTGCAGACAATCTTGATCGGATGGGCCGATAAGTATGGCGTTGGCTCTCCGGGCCAAAGGTTGCCGGAAAAATCAAAAGCCAACGCGTAAAGGAGGAAGAATAGATGGCTACTGCAATTACCCTGACTAAGGTGCCGCTGAATGGCGGCGTGGCGCTGCCTACCATGCAGGCGCTGGCGGCAGATGGGGCAAAGATCAAATTTAATGAGCAGGACACCAAGATCCTGATCCTGGTGGAGAACAGCTCGACCACCGGAAACATTACCTTCAAAGCGGGAACTGGGATTGCCGGGGTGGCGGATCTCGTTGTTTCGGTGAACGGCAGTACCACGATGGCCTTTGTGCTGGAAAGCGCCGCGTTCAAGAACGCAGGAGAGGTAATTGTGACCGGTGCGACCACGATGAAGGTCGGCGCGCTGTTGCTGCCCTGATACAGCGGAAGAAAAAGCTGGTAGATTATTGGCTGTGCCAACGCAGCGGAAAGGGGCTTTTGCCCCTTTTTTTACAAAAGGATGAAGAGGAGAAAGGGGTGCTGTCATGACGCTCGGCGAGGCAAAAAAGCGTGTGCTTCTGCTGCTCGATGAGAGCAAGCCGAAAAACGACCTGACGAGCAAGTTTGACCGTTTTTTCGACATGGGGCAAAAAGAGGTCGCGCTGTATTACCCGATCTATAAGACAAAGCACTATGCCGAGGATGAGGAAAAAGCACTCCCGGGGGACTGCTTTAAGCCGTTGCAGATTATTTTGGATGGCGTCTGGGTTCCGTATGATAAGACAGAGCCGCTGCCGGAGGGAAGCTTCTCTTTACGGTATGAGGCCGTGCCGGAACCCATCCCGGAGAACGCGGCGGACGACACGACATTTTCCATCCCGGATGAGGCGGTACTGGCCGTAATCTTTTTTGTTGCGGCTCAATGCAACAGCACCGAGCATGACCAGCGGTTTTTCCAGAGCTTTTACGCGCAGTACCAGGGAAAGCTGTCCAATCTGATCGCGGATCCGCAGGGACCGGTCGCTGTGGTGGAGGTGTCTGAAGATGGCTGGATATAGACCGATCAGCCTTCCGAGCGCATCGGCTCCGGAGATGTCGAAATACGAAATCGACACCTTTCTCGGGGCCGATCTGACCAACAATCCATCCAATGTGGAGGATAGCCGCAGCCCGGACTGTGAGAACATGATCCGCGCGGTTCCCGGCAAGGTGCGAAAGCGGATGGGCTGGCAGATTGTGACTAGCCTGCCAGGCAAGATCAACGGATACCACCGGTACAAGCAATCCGCACCGCTGGTTCATGCGGGCACCTCGCTGTACCGGATGGATCAGGGGGAGGATGGGCCGCAGCTGGTTTACTCCGGCATGAAGGATCAGCGCAGCCGCAGCTGGATGCTGAACGATGTGCTGGTGATCGCCGACGGCAAGGCGCTGCTATTGTACGATGGCGAGACGGTCTGCCCGGCGTCGGAGAAGGCATACATTCCGACATTGACTATCGCCAGAGCGCCGTCTGGAGGCGGTCAGGAATATGAGGACCTGAATTTGATCTGCCCAAAGTTCCGGGAGCTCTTTCTCGGCACCGCCGAAGATAAGGTCTACCAGCTCTCCTTTTCCGGGTTGGACGAAGGCTCCGTTGAAGCGGAGATCCTGCAAAAAGACGGTGTTTGGAAGGCGCTGGAAGCAAACACCGACTTTTCGGTTGACGAAGCGGCCGGGACGGTCACCTTTGTCACGGCGCCCGGAACCAGCCCGGTATCCGGCCAGGACAATGTGCGGATTACGGCGGCGAGAACGGTGGACGGATATGCTGACCGGATTAACCAATGCGATATCGGAATCCTGTTCGGCGTGGGCGGGGCGGCCGACCGGCTGTTCCTCGCGGGAAATCCGGCGCTCGGGAACTACGATTGGTTTTCCGGGTACAACGACCCTACCTACTGGGCCGACAGCTCTTATTCCGTTCTCGGACAGGCGGATTCCGCGATTATGGGATATTCGATCGTCTCAGCGCGTCTTGCGGCACACAAGGACAGCACCGAAAAGGATCGCTGTGTGGTGATTCGGGAGGGAAATCTTGTGGACAATGAGGCGGCCTTTCCGGTGGTCAATACGTTGCAGGGAGAGGGCGCTGTGGGAAAATGGGCGTTTGGCTATCTGGCCAATGAGCCGCTGTATCTCTCACAGCTCGGGGTCTATGCGGTGACCAGCCAGGACATAACCGGAGAAAAGGTGAGCAATCTTCGCAGCTTTTTCCTCAACGGGAAACTGCTGGAGGAGCCGGGTCTGGATCAGGCGACCGCCTTTGTTTACAAGGATCTCTATTGGCTGTGTGTGAACGAAAGGGCCTATATTCTGGATGGCCTTCAGACGACCCAGACCGACAAGAGCGCACCTTACTCGACCAGGCAGTATGTCGGGTTTTATTGTACGAATATTCCGGCCCGGGTGCTCTGGGAACAGGACGGCGCGCTCTGGTTTGGCACAAAAGACGGGAAGATCTGCCGGTTTCACACCGACCCAAAAGCGCAGACCAGCTACAATGACAACGGCGCGGCGATCACCGCCCGCTGGCGCACCGCGGATATTTTTGGCAAAAACTTTTATCGGAACAAAAATTTCAGCAGGTTTTATCTCGGCCTTGCTAGTGCGGTTGCAACCAGCTTCAAGGCGTTTGCGCGGGTACAGGGGATATGGGAAGAACTGTTCTCGGACTATGTCACCGCGCGGTATTTCAGCTATGAACATCTCTGTTACTCGAAATTCACCTATTCCAACGACGACAGCCCCCGCACCATCGGAGATAAGATTCGGATCAAGAAGGTGGACAAGGCGGGATTTCTCGTGGAAAACGGAGAATTGAACGAGCCGTTCGAGCTCGACGCCATCGCGCTGGAATTTGTGGAAACAGGATATTATAAGGGGTGAAAAAATGGCTTTTACGAAAATCACGGAGAGTGATCTCAACGGAAAGGGAAATCTCGGGAAACCCGACACCCCCGGCGTCGACACCGCCGAGATGCAGCGGATCCTCGACGAGATCCCGCGGGAGGTCATCGTCCCGAAGTTCAACGCGCTGATCGACGCGATGGAGGAAAAGGAGCTGGGGGAGGCGGTGGTCTCGGCGGAGATCCGGCGGCTGCGGGTGAACGAGGACGGGCAGCTGGAGGTCTCGTATGACGGGGAGAGCTACGAGACGACCGGTAGCGGCGGGCATCTGGTCGTCGATGAGAACGGCGAGCGGCTGCCCCAGCGGGGGCGGCTGCAGTTCCGCAACGCGGTGGTGGAGGACTTCGCCGGGATGACGGTGGTCACCGCCAAGCAGGGCGAGACCGGCGCGACGGGCCCGCAGGGCCCGGCCGGCCCGCAGGGCGAGCAGGGCGAGCGGGGACTGACCGGCCCGCAGGGCGCGACGGGACCCCAGGGCCCGCAGGGGGTGCAGGGAGAACAGGGCATCCCCGGGCCGCAGGGTGAG
>CALXBJ010000016.1 GCA_944386515.1 uncultured Pygmaiobacter sp. | reverse complement strand
CCTCGATCTTCGCCGCCGCGGGCTGAGGGCGGCAGCTGCGGCGGCGCGCGGGCGCTTTTTTGCGCCTTGCCGCCGTGAACTGCGCGCACGCGCCCGCCCTGCCCTTGCCGCCGCAGCCGCCCGGCGGCGCGGCCGCATACCGTCCGTGGTTCTCTTTAAATCGGATAAAAAAAGCGTTTCAATACAAATTGTATTGAAACGCTTTTTGTTTTCTCGCTAATTCCGGCTTCTCCCGCCGCGGTTTGGGGCCGACGCCGCCATCCCGTCCCTCCGCCGGCGGGCAAACGCCTGCGGGTTAGCCCCCTCGAGGGCGAGCAGCCGCTGCTTGACGCCGAGGCCGCCGGCATAGCCGGTCAGGCTGCCGTCCGCCCCCACCACCCGGTGGCAGGGGATGATGATCGAGATCGGGTTGTGCCCGACCGCGCCCCCCACCGCCTGCGCCGAGAGCTGCCCGCGGCCCAGCCGGGCGGCGGCCTTTTCCGCAAGGTCGCCGTAGGTGGTCAGCGCGCCGCAGGGGATCTCGCAGAGCAGCGACCAGATCACCTGGCGGAACGCGCTGCCCCGCGGCGCGAGGGGCAGCTGCCGGGGCGATGGCGCGCGGCCGGCAAAGTAATCCTCGAGCCAGCGAGCGGCCTGCGCGAAGACGGGCAGGCCGGGCCGCTCGGCCGACGGGCCGGCGAGGGTCGCGGCAAAGTATTTTTGCCCCTCGATCCACAGCCCGCACAGCGCCCCCTCCTCCGCCGCCAGCAGCAGCCGGCCGACCGGGGAATCCAGCCAAGCGGTCTCGATCATGAAAACGCCCTCCTCCCGCCGCCCGGCGGCAGGTCTGCGCCGCGGCCGCTTTTGCCCTTTATTGTAGCGGTTTGCCCGCCGCGGGTCAACCGCTGCCGCCGGCGCGCCGGCGCAAGAGGTTCAGGACCACCGCCGCGACCGCCGCCGCGGCCAGCACACAGAGCACCGCCGCCGGCAGCACCGCGCAGCGGGTGATGCTGCTGTACCCCTTGCCGAGGATCCCGCCGACATACCACCAGCCGGACACCTGGACGCTGCCGGTGACGGTGACGTCGCTGACCTTGGCCTCCGCCGCCCCGTTCCCGCCGAGCTGTCCCCTCCTCCCGCGCCGATGCACCCGCAAGGCAAAACTTTCTTCCAAACTGCAAAAATTCTTTTCAATATGTAAAATAATCTTGCATTATGCAGCCTCCATGCTTATACTATAAATGGATTTTAAATTTTAAGCCTAAGCGAGGTGACCTCGGTGCAAAAAGACAATCCGCTCCCCTTCGAGCTGGACCGGCGGGCGTACGCGCAGCGGATGGCCCAAAACCTGCCCACCCTGCGCGCCCGGCTGGGGCTGACCCAGACCGAGCTGGCGCAGATGATCGGGATCACCCGGCAGACCCTCTCGGCCGCCGAGTCGGGCGCGCGGGAGCTGACCTGGGGCACCTTTCTCTCGCTGCTCTATGTCTTCACCCAAAATGAGGATACCATCCCGCTGCTGGAGGCGCTGGAGATCTACACCCCGCAGCTGGCGGAGATGTTCCGGGTGACCGGCGCAGGCCGGCTGCGGCGGGGCGAGAAATCAACCGAGAAGGAGGAGGCGCCATGAGCGTGATTTTCAGGCTCTACCGGGGGGACGCGCTGATTGAACAGGAGGTCGCCGATCCCACCGCCTTCACGGCGGGCAGTGGCAGCAGGGACGGGATCTGCCTTTCCGACTGCGGCCTTGGCAAAAAGCAGCTCTCCTTCACCCGCGAGGGGGACCGCTGGCGCTGGACCAGCACCAAGCCGCTGCCCGCCCGCGGCGGGCCGGCGTCCTCCGGCGCCCTCGCGCCGGGGGAGGTGCTGCTGCTCGACGGCGCGCAGCGGCTCGCCCTCTGCCTGATCGAGCGGGACGAAAACGACACCCGGATCTTTGACCTCTCCCACGAGAGCGAGGTCACGCTCGGCCGCAGCGGCAGCTGCGGCATCGTGCTCTCCTGCCCGCAGGTCTCGGGCCGGCACCTCGCGCTGCACCGCACCGCTGAGGGCTGGCGCGCCCGGGATCTGGGCAGCTCCAACGGCAGCTACCGCAACGGCGCCCGGTTTGAGAAGGCGCTGCTTCTGCCCGGCGACCTGCTGGACCTCGGCCCCTGCCGGCTGATCCTCACCGGGGACGCGCTGTCGGTCTCCTTTGCCGGCGGGGTGAAGAGCAACCTGCTGCGCCCGCAGCCCGCCCGCGCGGCTCAAAGCCCGGAGGACCCCTACCCCTACCTGTTCCACCGCTCCCCCCGGCTGCGGGAGGAGCTGCCCGCCGGGGAGATCGCGTTTCAGGACCCGCCGGCAATCGGGGGCAAGCCCTCGATCAGCTGGTCGGGAGTGCTGCTGCCGCCGCTGCTGAGCGTCGGCGTGATGGCGGCGACCTCCTTTTTGCTGGGCGGCGCGATGACGACCCTGCTGCTCAGCGCCCCGATGAGCCTTGTCGGGGTGGTGATGTCGGTGATGGGCTACCGCCGTCAGGTGCGGCAGTACCGCCGCACCGAGGGGCTGCGGCTGGAGAAATACGACGACTATCTGCGTGGGCAGGAGCAGGCGATCTGCGCCGCGCAGGCCGAGCAGCGGCGGATCCTCTGCGCCGTCCACCCGGCGGCGCTCGACTGCCTCGCCATCGCCGCGCAGCCGGCCCGCCGGCTGTGGGAGCGCCGGCGGGCGGACGCTGATTTTTTGGAGCTGCGGGTCGGCGAGGGGGCGCTGCCCTCCTGCGTCACCTTCCAGCTGCCCGCCCACCCGCTGGCGCTGGAGGAGGACGACCAGCAGCAGCGGGCCGCCTCCCTCGCCGCGCGGTACGCGCTGGTCCCCCACTGCCCCATCACCTGCCCGCTGGGCACGGTGCCCAGCTGCGGGCTGATCGGCCGGCGGGAGGGGGTGCTCGCCGCGGCGCAGAACCTGCTGGTGCAGGCGGCGACCCACCACAGCTATGAGGACCTGCGGATTGCGCTGCTCTTCTCCCCGCAGGAGGCCGCCTTCTGGGAGCCGCTGCGCTGGCTGCCCCACCTGTACAACGACACCCGCACCGGGCGGTATCTGGCAAATTCCCAAGCCAGCGCAAAGCGGGTGCTGGGGGAGATCTGCGACCTGCTGGCCCCCCGCGCCGGCCATGGCCGGGACGACAAAGCCGCGCCGGCGGGCCCGCATTTTCTGGTGGTCTGCGCCGACCGCGCGCTGCTCGAGCACCACCCCATCAACCGGTATCTCACCGCCAACGACCCCGCGCTGGGGGTCAGCGCGCTGTTTTTGTACGACGAGCTGGAGCTGCTGCCCAAGGAGTGCAGCCTGATCCTCGAGCTGGAGGGCCAAAAGGGCTGCCTCTACCGCCGGGAGAATGCCGGCGCGCGCACCCCCTTTGCACTCGACCCGGTGGGGGAGGGCTTCGGCGAGGCCTTTGCGCGGACCATCGCCCCGCTGCGGGTCGAGCCGGCCGCCGGCCGCGGGTCGCTGCCCACCGCCGTCTCCTTTTTGCAGGGATACGGGGTGCGGGAGCCGCGGGAGCTGGCCGGCCCCGCCCGCTGGGCGCAGGCCGCGCCCGAGCGGTCGATGGCGGTGCCCATCGGCCAGCGGGCGGACGGGGAGCCGTTTTTCTTTGACATCCATGAGAAGAAGAGCGGCCCCCACGGCCTTGTCGCCGGCATGACCGGCTCGGGCAAATCCGAGATGGTGCAGTCCTGGATCCTCTCGATGGCGCTCGCCTTCCCGCCGCAGGCGGTCTCCTTTGTGCTGATCGACTTCAAGGGCACCGGGCTGATCCTGCCCTTCCGCAGCCTGCCGCATCTGGCGGGCACCATCTCGGACCTCGACACCAATATCACCCGCAACCTCATCGCGCTCGAGAACGAGCTGACCCGCCGCAAGGCGCTGCTCGACGCGGCGTCGGTCAGCAACATCGCGGGCTATCTGCGGCTCTACCGGGAGGGGCGGGTCAGCGAGCCGCTCTCCTACCTCTTCCTCATCATCGTCGAGTTCGCCGAGTTCAAGGCCCAGTTCCCCGAGTTCATGCAGGTGGTCAACCGGGTGTTCGCCATCGGCAGCACGCTGGGGGTGCACATCCTGCTGCTGACCCAAAAGCCGGGCAGCGTGGTGGACGACAAGATGAGCGCCAACACCCGCTTCCGCTGGTGTTTGAAGGTGGCAAGCTCCGCCGACAGCCAGGAGATGCTGCACCACCCCGACGCCGCCCGGATCACCAACCCCGGCCGCGCCTATGTGCAGGTCGGGGAGGACGAGGTGTATGAGGAGATCCAGTCCTACTGGAGCAGCGCGCCCTACACCCCCGACCGGGCGCTGAGCCGCCAGCGGACCGACAAGCTGGCGGTGGTGGACCTGTACGGCGCCCGCCACAGCTATGAGCCGGAAAAGACCACCGGCTTCCGGGCGGAGAAAAACGAGATCGACGCCGTGGTGGAGTATCTGGACGGCTACACCCGCGCCGAGGGGATCCCCCGCGCGCGGAACATCTGGACCACCCGGCTGCCCGAGCACATCGAGCTGAACCAGCTGCTGCACATCGGCTTTGACGGGGAGCGCTGGGGCAAAAACGAGGGCTTCGCGCCGGCGGTCGGTATGCTGGACGACCCCCGCGCCCAGTCGCAGTACCCGCTGCGGCTCGACCTGCCGCAGCTGGGCCACACCGTGGTCTACGGCGCGCCCGGCGCCGGCAAGACCACCTTCCTGCAAACCTTCGTGCTCTCCTCTGCGCTCTCCTACTCCCCGCAGGAGGTCGCGCTCTACCTATTGGATTTCGGCGGCGGCAGCCTGAACCTCTTCGCCCAGCTGCCCCATGTCGGGGCGGTGGTGCGGGATACCGAGGGCGAGCGGATCGGCAAGGTCTGCCGCATCCTCACCGGGGAGCTGGAGCGCCGCAAATCCCTCTTCGCGCAGCGGGGCATCGTCAGCCTCGCCGCCTACCGGGAGAGCGCCGGCGACCCGCTGCCCTACCTCGTGCTGGTGGTGGACAACTTCGCCCCGGTGCTCAGCCTCTACCCCGAGCTGGACGACTTTTTCCAGGCCCTCACCCGGGAGGGCGGCAGCTATGGCATCTATCTGGTGGCGACCGCCGGCAGCGAGAACGCCCTGCCCTACCGCATCGCGCAGAACCTGACCGGCGGCATCGCGCTGCGGATGCCCGACCGGGGGGACTACGCCTCGATTGTCGGCCGCACCGACGGGCTGGAGCCCGAAAACCTGCCCGGCCGCGGCCTGTTCCGGGGCGCCCCGCCGCTGGAGTTCCAGACCGCGCTGCCCGCCGCCGGCGAGACCGAGACCCGCCGGGTGGAGGCCATCCGCGCGCTCACCGCGCTGATGGACCAAAAGTGGGAGGGCGCGCGCCCCGAGGCGGCCCCCGTCATGCCCGAGCGGGTGCTGCCCGCGGACTGGCCCTGCGAGGGGCTGCTGTTGGGGCTGGACCGCGCGGCGGTGACCCCCGTCTCCTTCGACCCGGTGCGGCGGCAGTTCCTGCTGGTGTCCCATCTCGGCTCGGCGCAGGGCAGGCAGCTGTTCTGCGCGCTGGCCGCCCAGCTGGCCGGCCGGTATGACGGGGAGCAGATCACCCTCTATGACCCCGCCTCGCGGGTGCTCGAGCGGCTGCGGCAGGACGGGGAGTACCTCACCTCCGCCGCCGAATTTGACGGCCGCATCGCCGCGCTGATGCCGGTGCTGCAAAAGCGCAAGGAGGCCGCCGACGCCCACGACGGGGCGGCCTGGCTGGCCGCGCAGCCGCCGATTTTGCTCTTCATCAGCGACCTGAAGGCCTGCCTTGAGGCGGCCTCGGCCGACACGGTGCGCCGCCTTGCCAGCATCCTCTCCCTCGGCGCGGGGCTGCGGGTCGCCGTCGCGGTGCTCGCCCGGGCGGAGGACCGCGAGACCCTCTGCCACAGCGGCGACCTGTTCAGCCTTTACCTGACCGAAAAGGCGGATTTCTTGACGGTGGACGGCTGCCTGCGGGACCACGGGATGCTGGACTGCCAGCTGGATTACACCCAGGCGAACGACCCCCTTGCGGAGGGGGATGCCTGGCTGCTGCACGCCGGCGAGGCGCAGCGGATCAAATTTGTACAACAGCCGTAGCTGCGGCGGGAACGAAGCGGCGGCCGGGCACAGGGCGCCGGCCGCCAGGAGGTGTGCAGGAAGAATGGAATCAATCACAATGCTTACAAAGGAGCTGCTCTTCGCCGGCGCCCAGCTGGGGGCGGGTTCCTTTTACGGCATCCCCGACCCCTTTTACGGGATGACGCAGGAGCAGGTCTTTGCCCAGATCCCCTCTCTGCAGGCCGCGCTGGAGCGGCGCGGCCTCGCCTCGATGGGGTTTGACGGGGTCTTTTCGCTGACCCCCGCCGCGGCCGCGCTGGTCGGCCCCTGCGTGCGGTGCCGCCGCTACCTGCTGGTCCGGCGCACCGGCGCAGAGGGCGGGCAGCAGACCGCGCTGCTCTACCTCGACGGCGAGAGGGCCGTCGAGGCGGACTGCCGCGGCGAGGAGGTGACCCTGCGGGCGGCCGAGGGCCCCTGCGCCGACTGGCTGGCCGGCCGGCTGGGCCTTGCCGCCGACACCGGCGCCGGCGAACCCTGCCGCGCGCTGCTGGGCCGGCAGGCGCTGGCCGACGCCCGCGCTGCGGCGATCGACGACCCGCAGCGGGCCGCCGACGCGCTGCGGGCGGCCGGCTGCTGTGAGGCGGCCGCCGCGCTGCTGGTGGCGGGCTTCCGGCGGCAGGCGGAATTTGATCTTCTGGTCCGCGCCGACCTTGACGCCCGCACGCTGGACCACGCGATGGCGGTCCGCGACCCGCAGGGGGCGCTCTGGCTGACCCTCGAGGACGAGCCGGCGGACCTCTGGCTGGCGGAATATCTGCCCGGCGGGCTGGACATCGGCCGGCTGCGCGGGCTGTGCGGGGAAGGAGGGGCACCGGATGAACTGCTGTGAAAATGTGATCGTGACCCTGCGGTTTGCGCCCGGCGGGCGCTGCCTTGATATGGAGCTGCCCGCCTTCCTCCCCGTCGGGGAGCTGTGTGGCCGGCTGCTGGAGTCCCTCGCCGAGATGGACCCGCGCACCTTCGGCGGCGCGGCGGGGCTGCGGCTGTCCCGCGACGGCAGCCCGCTCGCAGCGGACCGGACGCTGGCGCAGGCGGGCGTGTGGGACGGCGGCCTGCTCGACGCCGCGATCGAGGGGGAGGTGTGACGGGATGCGGATAGACTACGACAGCGCGCGCCAAAACGCGAAAAAGCTGCGCGCGCTCAGCGAGAGCTGCACCACGGCGGCCAAGACCTGCCGCAGATGTCAGGACGAGCTGCCCCTCTACTGGAAGGGCAGCGCGGCGGACGCCTACGCGCGGGGCCTCGACCAGCTGCGCCGGCAGAACACCACCCTCGCCGGGGACATCGAGCAGCTGGCCGCCATCATCGACATGGTCGCCAACCGGATGGAGCAGGAGGACCGCAACCTCGCCGCCAAGATCGCCGCCCGCGGGTCGGGCGGCGCGGCAAAGGCCGTATCCTCCGCATCCTCCGCGTCGTCGGTCCCCTCGTCGGCCGCATCCTCCGCCGCCGGGGCACAGGCATCCCAGACGGCAAAGGACAACATCTCCACGCTGGCCTCACAGGCGCTGGATCTGGTGTCAAAACTCTTCGGAAAGGGGTGAGGGGATGTCTGCAATCAAACTGATTCCCGGCCGGATGGCCCAGCTGCGCGGGGCGCTGCGCAGCGAGGCCGAGCGGCTGCAGCAGGCCGCAAATCAGGTGGCCCGGATCGGGGACGCCCTTGACATGGAGCTGAAATCCCGCGAGGGGATCGACGCCGCACTGACCCAGCTGCGCAAACGGCTGAAGGCGCAGCAGCAGAACCTCGCGCTGATGGAGTCGCTGGCCTCCGCCGCCGAGGCGGGGATCGCCGACGAGGATACGCAGCTCGCCGGCGAGGCCGACCGGCTGCTGTACACCATGCGCCAGATGATCGAGCGGGCCGGGGCCGCCGGCGGCGCGGCGGGCATCTCCGCCTCCGCCAGCTCCGGCAGCTCCACCGGCGCGGCGCTGAACCTCGGCTCCCAGCTCGCGCTGGATTCGCTGGCAGACGTCAGCGCCCTCTTCACCGCGCTGGGCGACCGGCTGCAGGACGCGCTGCTGTCCGGGGTGCCGCTGGGCTCGCTCAACGGCGCCGAGGAGTCGGAGTTCCTCTCCACCATCCAAAAGCTGGCCGTCGCCGCCACCGCGGGCGGGACGGTCGCGCTGGGCAGCAAGGAGGGCATCACCAACCTGCTGGAGGCCCTCACCCCCGTCTCCTCGGAAAGCGGCAGCGTCAAGGGCGCGTCGAAGAAAAAGGAGGAGAAGAAGGAGGAGAAAAACCCCTTCAAAAAGCTCGGGGCCGGCATCGCAAACGCGTGGGACGGCGCCAAGGACGTCGCCGCCGACGCATGGGACGGCGCCAAGGAGCTGGCCGGCGAGGTCAAGGACGCCGCCGACGACGCGTGGGAGGACGCCAAGGAGCTGGCCGGCGATATCAAGGACGCCGCCGACGACGCGTGGGAGGACGCCAAGGATTTTGCCGGCGATGCCAAGGAGGTCGCCGCAGATGTCTGGGGCGGGATCAAAAAGGTCGTTAACTCCAAGCCGATGAGCTATGTCTGGGAGATGGGCGGCGACACCCTCGGCGGCCTTTCCGACATCGCCGGCTACTGCATCGACATGGGCTCGGGCAACATCGTCGGCGCCGTCGTGAACGGGTACGGCTTCCTCGACAACGTCCTCAACTTCTCGCAGGACCTGTCCGCGCTGGGGATGTACGGTCTGGGCAAGGGCGCCGAGGCGCTGGGCATCGGCGGTGAGAGCGTGATGGAAAACACCATCAAGCTGGCGGACGAGATGGCCTCCCGCGACGGCTATGTCGGGGAGCTGCGGGCAAACGGCTTTGACGGCACCGCCGATGTGGTGCAGTCGGTGGAGGGGGGCATCGGGGTCTACAAGCTGGTCACCGGCGTGGTCAAGATCAAGGACAACCCGCTGCTCCACCTCAAGGACGCCGAGAAGGGCGAGGCCCTCAGCGCGCTGTTTGAGCTGAGCGGCTGGAAGCTGCCTTCCTCCGGCGCCGACCTGGCGCAGAAGATCAGCGGCTTTGACGACCTCGCCTCCAACCTCGACCTTGCCTATAAATACGCCGACGGCTTCCTCGGCGAGACGGGGCTGCAGGCGGTCCTCGAGAACACCACGCCGGGCAAGATCATCTCCAGCCCGGGCAAGATCATCGACGCGTTCTCGGAGGTCTTCTCCGACGAGGAGGCCGAGACCGCCGCCGAGGAGACGGATTCCTGATCCGCCGCATCCACACAATCAACCCGGCCGCCCGGCGGCCGGATAAGGAGGGATTTCCCTTGGAAAAAGAACAGATCCTGTCGGTCCTCACCCGGGCCGACGCGCTGATTGGGCAGGGCCGCTGCGAGGAGGCGCTCGCGCTGCTCGAGCCGCTGGAGACCGCCGGCGAGATGGGCGGGGTGATCTGCTTTGTGCGGGGCAACGCCTACCTGCGTCTTGGCGAGGACCAGCAGGCCCACCTGTGCTATGCCGAGGCGATGGACCGCGGGCTTTCGGACAAGCGGCTCTTCCTCAACTTCGCGGTGGTCAAGAGCCGCCTTGGCAACCCGCTGCAGGCCGAGATGCTGTTTCGCCAGGCGGCGGACCTCGACCCCACTGACGCGCTGCCCCTCAACCGGATCCTGCTGCTGCGGATGGCAAGGCGGGACTTTGACGGCGCGCAGCAGATCATGGAGGAGCTGATGCACCGCCACCCCGAGCTGGTGGACGGCTACCACCACAAGGCGGACCTGCTGCTGGGCACCGGCCGGGTACAGGAGGCGCTCGAGCTGCTGGAGGGGGTGGCCGAGCGGTTCTCCGCAAACCCGCTGTACCTGTACGACCTGTGCCGCGCGCTGCGCCGCAGCGGCAAGAGCGAGCAGGCGCTCGCGATGCTGGATCAGCGCGCCGACGTCTTTGCCGAGCAGCCCGAGCAGGGCCTCTACCTCAAGCAGAAGGCCCAGCTGCTGGTCGACCTTGGCCGGTACGAGGAGGCGCGCCCCTTCTGGCAGACCCTGTATGACCTGTGCGGGGACCGCCAGTCGGGCATGGCGCTGGCCGGCGCCGCGCTGGCAGAGGGGGATATGGAGACCCTCTACCGGATCGCCGAGGAGATGATCGAGCCGCAGGTGGAGGACGAGGCCCACTACCTCTGCCTGTACTACCGGGCGATTGCCCTGCGGCAGATGGGGGACGGCGACGCCGCGCGGGAGGCCTTCACCCAGACGTCGGTCCAGCTCGACGCGCTGCCCGACGAGGGGCTGGCGGCCGACCGGCTGCGCACCCTGCGGGCGACGGTGCGCATGGAGCTGGGGCGGTATGACGACGCCCTCGCGGACCTTGCCGCCCTCAAGCAAAAGGTCCGGGCAACGGGGGACACCCCGCAGGCCGCGCGGGCGCTGCAGAGCCTGCAGGAGCTGGAGCAGACGATCCAAACGCGGCGCAATTCCTTTCTCTGACGCGCTTTCCGGCACCGCCGGAAAGGCCATATAAAACAACAGAAAACCAAAATATTAGGAGGAACCCATCATGGCAAACAACACCACCATCCAAATCACCCCCGAACTGCTGCGCAGCGAGGCGAAGAACGTTCGCCGGATCAAGAGCGACCACGACACCCAGATGAACAACCTGTTCCGGATCGTCCGCTCGCTCGAGACCGACTGGAAGGGCAAGGCCCAAAGCTCCTATGTGCAGAACTTCGAGTCGATGAAGCCGGTCTTTGAAAAATTCTCCAAGATGCTGGAGGAGTATGCCGCGCTGATGGAGCTGTCCGCGTCGGATATGGAGGCCCGGGACACCGAGCTCGCCAGCCGGATCGAGCGCTCGATCACCTTTAATTGACCCATCGCCCGTCTGACGGGCCGCTGCCGGCAGGCTGCCGGGGGGGATCTCCCCGCACCGGGCCTGCCGGCAGTTTTCGGCGCGCCGCGCTTTTGCGGCCGCCTTGTGAGGAAAGGAATCCATGGAACAACGCTATCAACCGGGGATGACCGTGTTCGGCAGCTGGGTCATCCACCGCAAACTGGGCGAGGGCAGCTTCGGCCAGGTCTTTGAGATCCGCCGGGAGGATTTCGGCGAGACCTACCGGGCGGCGCTCAAGATCATCACCG
>CALXBJ010000015.1 GCA_944386515.1 uncultured Pygmaiobacter sp. | reverse complement strand
TCCGGCCCCTTGGTCAAGCGGCTAAGACGGCGCCCTCTCACGGCGCAATCGTGGGTTCGATTCCCGCAGGGGTCACCAAAACAAGGCCGCGGCAAACGCCGCGGCCACCTATGCACCTCTAGCTCAGTTGGTAGAGCAGCTGACTCTTAATCAGCGGGCCCAGGGTTCGAGTCCCTGGAGGTGCACCAACAAAAGCCAGTCCAAAAGGACTGGCTTTTTGCTGCCCTTTTGTCCCGCGCATCGGCCCCGCTCTTCTTGCGGTGCACTCAGGATTTTGCATACAGGGGGCAGTGGCGAAAAGGGGCGGCGCTCGGCTGACTTTTTGGTAGCCGCATATGGGAAGAAGATAAAGGCGATGGATCTTTTTTGAGATTCATCGCCTTTTTTGGCGCGGTGCAAAGGCTCTGCACGTATTGGCCAAGATCCGCGGCTAAAAGGAGGCAAAAGCATCCATCGAAGAAGGGAAAAAGGATTTTCCGTCTCAGACGGCAAAATGCTTCAGCAGGAAGGACTTGTAGATGAAAAATGCAGCTTACATCGGCGGATTAGCCGCTTGCAGCCGGAACCCTTGCGGCGGGTTCACAATTCTGCTATGCTGGCAGCAAAGGGGGGCGGACGCGATGAAAATTTGTGTCGAAAACCGCCCCGGTGAGCTGCAGGTGATTTTGCAGGGACCGGCGGAGAGCGAGGAACTGCTGCGGGTGATGGCGCTGCTGCGCGGCAGCGACCAAAGACTGTGGGGTTGGGACGAGGGGCGCAATTCGGTATCCATCACTCCCGGGGAGATCCTCTGGGCGGAGACGTTGGAGAACAAGGTTTTTGTCTATACAAAAAATGCACTCTACCAAATAGCGCTGCGCCTTGGCGAGCTGGAAAGCCGATGGGAGGAGCAGGGCCTGTTCCGCTGTGCGAAATCCGCGGTAATCAATCTGAACGCGGTGCGCCGGCTGCACAGCCGTCCGGGCGGTCGGATTGAGGCGGAGATGGACACCGGTGAGCGGGTGATGATCTCCCGCAGATATGCTCCGCTGCTGCGGGAGCGGATTCAGGAAGGGAGGAACAGCAGGTGAAATATTATTTAAAATTATACCGATGGTCGATGCAGATGAAGCTGCGCATGGGATTGTATGCGCTGGGGCTGCTGTTTTGTAAGATGATCTGGAATTGGTCGCAGGGGGGTGTGACGGTGCGCTCTTTGGAGATTGTAACCATCTGGGCCGCCTGCCTGATTTTTGCAATGCTGGAGACGGTGCTCCTGCCCGCGGGACGGGAGCATTCCGCGCTGCAGGTCGCGGTTTGGGCCTGCGCGGCGAACCTGATTTTTATCGGCGGCGCGCTTTTGGCGGGCTGGTTTCGCGGGATAAATGCGGCGGGAGCTGTGCTGCTGATCGCGCTGCTGGAACTGTTTGCCGCGATGATGTGGTTCGGCGACCATGTCGCGATGCGCGCGGACAGTCTGGAGTTAAACCGGCAGCTAAAGGAATATCAAAGGCGGAATGAGCGGGGAGAGTGATGGGGATGAAGCGTGCCGTCGAGCTGCGCCACCTTACGAAATATTATGGAAGGGCCAGAGGGATTGAAAATCTCAGCCTGACGGTGGAGGAGGGCGAGATCTTCGGCTTTATCGGGCCAAACGGCGCGGGAAAGTCCACGACAATCCGAGCTCTGACAGGATTTATTCGACCGACCGCAGGCAGCGCGCGGGTGCTGGGAATGGACACGGCTTCCCAGATGCCGCAGATCCTCGCGCAGGTCGGATATCTGCCGGCAGAGTCCGCCTTTTATCCCGGGATGCGGGTGCGGGAGATTTTGCAGCTGTCTGCCGCCCTGCGGAAAAAAGACTGCCGTGCGCAGGCACGGCAGCTCTGTGAACGGCTGGAACTGGACCCCGCGCGCAGAGCGGAGGAGCTTTCCTTCGGGAACAGAAAAAAGGTCTCGATCATCTGCGCACTGCAGCACCAGCCCCGGCTTTTGATTCTGGACGAGCCTACCAGCGGACTGGACCCGCTGATGCAGCGGGAGTTTTTTGCAATCCTGCGGGAGAGAAACGCGCAGGGCACGACGGTGTTCCTCTCCTCCCACATCCTCTCGGAGGTCCAGCGGAACTGCGGGCGTGCGGCAATCATCCGAGAGGGACGGCTGATTGCCTGTGACAGCGTACAGAATTTGGCGCGGACGGCCGGCGCGCGGAGGGTAGCCTTTCACGGCAGGGCGGATCTCTCGGACCTTGACGGCGTGCGCGACCTGCAGAGCGATGCGGCGGGCTGCAGCTTTCTCTTTGCAGGTTCAATCAATGCGCTGATGCGGCGACTTTCCGGCGGGGAACTGGAGGACCTCACAGTGACGGAGCCGGACCTTGAGGAAATTTTCCTGCATTACTATAAGAAAGAGGGGGAGGACAGATGATCTTGATTCGGCATGAGCTGAGACAATCGGCACGGCCTCTTGTGATCTGGACGCTATCCATCAGCCTCTTTGTCGCGGTCTGTGTCTTTATCTTCCCGACCATTGAGGGGGAGATGGACGTAGTGGGGGAGATGTTCAGCGCAATGGGGGCGTTTTCCTCGGCGTTTGGGATGGACCGGATCAGCATCGGTTCCTTTATGGGCTTTTATGCGGTTGAGTGCGGCACTATTTTGGGACTTGGCGGGGCGTTGTTCGCCGCGCTCACCGGCGCCGCGGCGTTGAGCAAGGAGGAGCAGGGACACACCGCGGAATTTTTGCTTTCCCACCCGATTCGCCGCAGCCGCATCCTGAGTGAAAAGCTGACGGCGGTGGCCCTTTTGGTTTTGGTGCTGAATCTGGCGGTTTTCGGAGTCTCCGCCGTCTGCATCCTTGCGGCGGAAAAATTTGTCCCGTGGAAGGAGCTTTTGCTGCTGCATCTGGCCAACCTGCTGCTGCATCTGGAGCTTGCGGCGCTCTGCTTTGGACTATCCGCCTTCCTGCGCCGCGGCAGCGTCGGCGCGGGGCTGGGGATTGCGGTCATTCTCTACTTTTTGAATCTCCTCTCCAACATCACCGAAAAAGCAGATTTTTTGAGCTGGATGACCCCTTTCGCCTTCACCGACGGGGCGGATCTCTTGATCGAGGGCAGAATCGACCCGGCGCGGTTGCTGGTCGGTCTGGGATTCGCCGCGGCGGCGGTGGCGGCAGCGTATCAAAAATATGGGAAAAAAGATATCCAATAACCCTTGAAAGCAGTGGAATCAGACGGTTTTTGAAGTCGAAAAAGCATCGTTTGAATTATGTACAAATATCCCAAACGATAAAATATAAAAAGAAAAGAATCTGGTTTGATACCACAAAATATTTTGAATTATCGCGTTAAAATGTCAATATAAGTTAAATATAAAGCAAAGATAAGGGTTTTTGGCGAAAAAAAGATGTTTTAATTTTTCTAAGGAAAAATTAAGAATGATGTAAGAATGTTGCAAATATTTCTTCACACAACCGTCACATCCGGACAGTATAGTAATGCCCGAGGTGATAAACAATGAAAAAGATCGTAACGATTGCTATGGCGCTTGTTCTGGCGCTTGGTCTTGTCGCTTGCAGCAGCAATGATTCCTCTGCGGCGACCTCTTCGGACAACACCAATTCCAGCGTGTCCGACTCTGTTGTCGCTGAGGATTCCAGCGCTGTCGAGGATTCCAGCGTCGCTGAGGACTCCAGCGTTGTCGAGGACTCCAGCGTCGCCGAGGACTCCAGTGTTGTCGAGGACTCCAGCTCTTCTCTGGTCGAGGAGTAAGGCCTGAGTACAATCTGAAAGATCTTCAAAGAGAGCGGTTCGCATCCTTTGCCGAAAAGGCGGGTGCGGACCGCTCTTTCCTGTAAACGGCCCTGTAAATAGCCGGATAAGGCCGGATAAAATCCTCTTTTTGCCCTGTCATCCCTGAACCACCGCGCTGAACACAACATATAATAGCGGCGGAATGGCTTGCAATTGGAGGAGGGCGGAGGCAATGGGGGTCGGTGAGGTCCTGACTTCGGCCGCATTGGCGGCGGCACTGACGGTGGACTGCTTTGCGGCAGGCGTCGGGTTGGGCGCGCAGCGAATCCGGGTACCGGCACTCTCGGCTGCGGCTGCGGCAGGCATGGGGGCGGTATGGATGGCAGCCGGCAGCTGGATTGGACGGTCGGCGGGGCGGCTCTTTCCGGCAAGGGCGGCGGGGCTTGGGGCCGCGCTGCTGCTTTTTGTGATGGGGGGCTTCAAGTGCTTTGAGGGGACAATCAAGCTGGTTTTGCGCCGCCATGGGCAGCGGGGACGTCTGGGATTTTCCGCATTCGGGCTGCGCTTTTTGCTGGAGGTCTATCTCGACCCGCAGCGCGCGGACGCAAACCGCAGCAAGACCCTCAGCGGTGCGGAGGCGGCGGGGCTGGGGCTGGTACTGTCGGCGGATAATCTGACGGCGGGCATCAGCGCCGGGATGGAGGGGATCCCGTTGCCGGGGCTGCTGCTTTTGGTCACGGTGATGGGGGCGGTGTTCCTCTTTTTGGGATGTGCGGCGGCGCAGAGGATCTCCGCAGGGAGGGAGCGCGACCTCTCGCTGGTCGGCGGGGCGGTGCTGATTCTCCTCGGGCTGCTGCGCCTTTAGCAAAACGGATGTCACGGCGGCAAAAGGTTGTCAAATCGAGGAAAATAAGGTATCATTATACTATCTGTTTTTCCATGCGGACCCTGCGGGGGAGGACGGATTCATTTGAGAGGGGAGGAAACAAAGGATGGGATTTGAAACCATGCAGATCATGATCGCGATGCTCTGCTATATGGCCTGTGTCATCGTGATCGGCCTTGTGTTCGCAAAGCGGGCGAACCAAAGCACCGAGAGTTATTTTTTGGGAGGGCGCAGCCTCGGGCCGTGGATTGCGGCGATGAGCGCTGAGGCCAGTGATATGAGTGGCTGGCTGCTGATGGGGCTGCCCGGCGTGGCCTATTGGTGCGGCGTGTCCGACGCGGCATGGACTGCGATTGGTCTGGCCGTCGGCACCTACCTGAACTGGCTGATTGTGGCCCGCCGGCTGCGCAGCTATTCGATTGTGGCGGGGGATGCAATCACCATCCCTGAGTTCTTCTCCGCCCGGTTCCGGGAGAAGAAAAAGGTGCTGTTGACCATCTCGGCGCTGTTTATTCTGATCTTTTTCACCGTCTATGCGTCCAGCTGCTTTGTCACCTGCGGCAAGCTCTTCTCGACCCTGTTCGGGTTGTCCTACCACAGCATGATGATCGCGGGCGCGCTGTTTGTGATCTTTTACACGGTAATCGGCGGCTTTTTGGCTGAGAGCGCATCCGACTTCATGCAGGCGGTGGTGATGATCTTTGCGCTGGCGGTCATCCTGATTACCGGTACCATCGCGGCGGGCGGCCCCTCCGCGGTGGCGGAGAATGTCGGCGCAATCCCGGGCTTTACCAGCTTTTTCGGAATTGCACAGCCGGTTGTCGAGAATGGGGTGCAGCAGGTTGCGGATAACGCGCCGCTCTTCGGCGAGGCGGGGAACTACGGCCTGCTCACCGTCCTGTCCACCCTCAGCTGGGGGCTTGGGTATTTCGGCGTCCCGCAGGTGCTGCTGCGCTTTATGGCGATCCGCAAGACCTCTGAGCTGAAAAAGTCGCGCCGCATCGCCACCGTCTGGTGTGTGATCTCGCTGACCAGCGCGGTGCTGATCGGCCTTGTGGGCCGCTCGCTCTTCCCGACGGCGCTGCGCACCGCCTCTGACGCGGAGAATATCTTTATCCTGCTGTCGACCAACCTGCTGCCCCCGCTGCTTGCCGGGGTGGTGATGGCCGGTATTCTGGCAGCGACCATCAGCTCCTCCGACTCCTATCTGCTGATTGCGGCGTCGGCCTTTGCAAAGAACATCTATCAGGGGATCTTCCGCCGGGACGCCAGCGACAAAAAGGTCCTTTGGGTCTCCCGGATTATGCTGCTCGCGATCTCGGCGGTCGGTATTGTGATTGCGCTGGATGAGAACAGTGTTATCTTCACACTGGTCGCCTTTGCATGGGCGGGCTTTGGCGCGACCTTCGGCCCCATCATGCTGCTGAGCCTGTTCTGGAAGCGCACCACCTGGAAGGGCGCTGTCGCGGGGATGGTCAGCGGTGCGGTGATGGTCTTTGTCTGGAACCTGCTCATCAAGCCGATGGGCGGCATCTTTGGCATCTATGAGCTGCTGCCCGCCTTTTTGGTGAGCTTGGTGGTGATTGTCGTCGTCTCGCTGCTTGACCGCCAGCCGGAAGAGGAGATCTGCCGCGAATTTGAAGAGGCAAAGCAGAAGGCTGAAAACGAGGCATAAGCGGAGCCTTTCGAGAGAACAACACAAAAGCGCCGCGCGGGAACCGTTCCCGCGCGGCGCTTTTGCCGTAGAAAGGGAGGGGGATGGGACCCACAGAATGCTTTGCGGGACGGCGGCCCCCCTATTTCAAAAACAACAGCAGGTCGATGACCGCGAGGTGCAGCGGGTAGTAGAGATAGGACAAAGCGCGGCGCAGCGGGACGGGAGGGGATGGGGCTTTAGCACCGTCATAGCGGGAGAGCAGCGGCAGTGCGAGCAGGCTGCCCAGCTGAATCCCGGCGCGGCAAAAAAGCTCCGCCGCGCCCGACCCCTGCCAGAGGAGCGGCAGCAGGGAAGAGAAGAAATGCAGCAGGGCGAGCAGAACGAAAACCAGACGCTGCGCGGGGAGATTTTTTTGCAGCTGCGCGAAGGCGAGGCACCAGCCCGCTGCGTAGACACCCCAGTCGCCGGGCAGCGCGCACAGAAGAAGCGCCGCCGAAAGCAAGCAGGAGACGGCGGACGGCAGCCGGAGGTCCCATACCGCCAAAAGGGCAAAGCAGAGCAGCAGCGTATAGGCCGCGCTGAAGGGCAGCGCAAAGAGCTTCCCTGTTTTAAAGACGGAATAGGGGACGGCGGAGAGCAGCGCGCAGACGGCAAGCCGCAGGGCATAGCGGGGCAGGCTGCGGCTGCAGCGGACCCCTTCGGCGAGCAGAAAACAGAAAACCGGCATCGCGACCCGCCCGATGAGATGGATAAAGGCGGCGGCGGGGCTGACGGTGGGCAGGAAGGCCCATGCCAGATGGTCGGCCGTCATCGCCAAAAGGGAGGCTGCCCGCAGCCCGCTGTGGGAGAGTCGAAAAGCGGAAAATCGGATGGCCTTCACCTTCTTTTGGGCGGATAAAGAGGAAAACTGGACATTTCCTTTTGATTATACACCCCTTTTTGGTACTTGAAAATCGCAAAGATTGTGATAAAATGGGGTACGGCCGACTTTGGCGGCCGCGGCGGAGAAGGGAACCCTGCCCTCGGGGCGAACGCCCCCTCGCTTCCCGCGGCGCAGTTTGCGGCCGAACCGCTCCGGATGGAGCGAAAATACCCCGGCAGAGGTCGCGGCGCTGTCGGGGAAAAATTTGCCGCCGGGCGCGGGGCTGCTTCCCCGCCGTCCAAAAGGAGTTAATACCATGCAATCCACAAAAGTTCAGAGAATGGCGCGCTGCGCCATGATCGCGGCGCTCTACACCGCCGTCAGCCTGCTGCTTGCCCCGTTCTCCTATGGGGCGGTGCAGGTGCGGGTGGCGGAGGCGCTGACCCTGCTGCCTGTCTTTACCCCTGACGCGATTGTCGGGGTGACGCTGGGCTGCCTGCTCACCAACCTGCTGGGCTCCTCGCCGATTGACGCGGTGTTCGGCACCCTTGCCACCCTGATTGCGGCGCTGTTGACCTGGAAGCTGCGCGGGGTGCGCTGGCGCTCGCTGCCGGTCCTCTCGTCCCTGATGCCGGTGGTGGTCAACGCGGTGGTGGTCGGCGCCGAGATCACCTTCTTCTTTATGGATACCCCCGCCACCGGCGCGGCGCTGGCCCTTAATATGTTCACCGTCGGCCTCGGCGAGGTTGTCAGCTGCATGGTCTTGGGCCTGCTGCTGGTGAAGGCGGTGGAAAAGAACCGCGCGCTGCGCGGCTTCTTCTGCGGCTGATTGCCGCCACCGTGCGCTGCAGGCAGGGTTGCGGCGCGCGCTGAAAGATGGTATACTGAAAAAGCACCCGAGAGCCGAGCGACAACCGTCGCGGCGTAAAGGGCGCTTTTTTTTCACCATATCATTGCGCGCGCAATTATTACGCGCGCAACGAATCGCGTCAACAAGGGATGGGGGAGAGGATGGAATGAAGGAACACCTGATGCGCAACATCACCACGATCTCCCGCTGCGCCGTGCTCTACCGGGACCAGCGGCTAAAGCAGTGGGATTTGACCGGTTGGCAGGCGCCGTATCTGCCGCTGGTCTGCGAGAACCCGGGCATCACGCAGGACCAGCTTGCGCTGCGGCTGCGGGTCAACCCCAGCAATGTGACCCGCCAGCTGACAATGCTCGAGCAGAACGGGTTTATCACCCGCCGGCGCAGCGAGAGCGACCGGCGCACCGTCGAGGTCTACCCAACCGAGAAAGCGCAGCAGATGCTCGAGCCGGTGCGGGAGGTCTTCCGCGCGTGGCGGGAGGAGCTGTTCTGCGGGCTTGAGGCGTCGGAGCGTGAGCTGCTCGAGGA